>CAMEKY010000043.1 GCA_945921565.1 uncultured Clostridium sp.
ATTATGCTTATGTATGTGAGGATTTTATTACTGATCTTGATAATGTATTAATTGTAGATGATGTTGTGGCTAATGGATGGGCAGCAGATGGATTATGTGACCTTTGTGTTCAGCAAGGTGCTACAATAGAGGGTATATGTACAGTCCTTGAAAAAAATTATCTTCAAGGAGGGAAACGATTAAGAAGTAAAGGAATTAGAGTTGAGTCTTTAGTTAAGATTGAAAAACTAGATTCTGAAAATAAAAAGGTTATTTTTGAAGATGAACAATAATTTGTTGATTTCATTTCACAACATTTGTGTAAAAAAAAATAATGAAGATGTTTTAAAGCATGTTAATTTTGTCCTTAACAAAGGCGAATTTTTATCAATCTACGGCAATAATGGCAGTGGAAAAACTACTATATACAAGGTTATTGCAGGAACAGTAGAATATTCTGGCGACTATAAGCTTTATGATAAACCAATAGATTGGTATACTGAGAATGATTTAGAAATTGTAAATCAAAAAATTGGATTAATGCCTGCGATTTTATCGTTTGATGAGAATTTAAATGTTCTTCAAAATATGCAAATAATTTCTTCTGAAATGGAAATGTCACCTCTGGAGGCACTTGAAATATGTAATGCAGAGGATTTATTAAATCGTAATATTTTATATTTAAATGGTCTTGAAAGAATTAAATTTTATTTAGCAGGACTTATGATGAAAAATCCTGAGCTTTTAATTTTGGATGAGCCATCAGGAAATTTAGATAAAATAAGAGAAAAAGAAGTGTACGATATACTACACAATATTTATAATCGTGGTGTTACTATTTTATTACTTACGAAAAAGAAAGATTTTTTAAGTATGTCGACACGAATTATGCATATAGATGATGGACGACTATCATAATTGATTGGAATTATGTTGATTTTAGATAAAAATTGGGCTATAATCTAAGAAGAAATGAGGGATAAACATATGGAAATATTTGAACGTATAAAGAGTATTATTTCTGATGAATTAAATATTGATGAGTCAAAAATTACTCTGGAAGCTAATTTAAAGGAAGATTTGGGCGCAGATAGTCTTGATGCTGTAGAAGTTATTATGGCACTTGAGGAAGAATTTGGTGTTACTATCGATGATGAAACTGCACAAGGATTTAAGCTTGTTAGTGATTTAGTAGAATATATTGAAAAAAGCTCTAAGTAAATAAAATAGAATCGCCAGTTCATTTTGACGATTCTTTTTTTATTTTTGATTTTTTAGATCTAACTTTTTAATTAACTTAAGTGCTTCATGGATTAAGATTGAACCAAGTGCATTTCCTAAAGCCATTAAAACAAACCATAATATAACCTTACCGCTAAATACTCCTGCATATGTGTAGTAGCATGCATTTGCAACAACATGCTCAAATCCACATAAAATGAAAAGTGAAATTGGTAGAAAGGCAAATAAAACCTTTCCGGCAGGATAAGGAGCTACTTTATGTCCTTCAACTGCTAAATATATCATAACTCCACACATTGATCCTAAAATGAGTATTTCATACCAATGAGATGATTGTTTAGAATTTACAAGGCTTGTAGCAAGTGCAATTATATTGTCATTAATAATATGAGTTGACTTTAATAATAATGATAATAAAATAACTCCAGTTAAATTCCCAATTATACAAACTATTAAATCTAATATATAAGAAGGTTTATTGTCTAGTGCATATGCAACCTTTCCAGTATATAGGTACAATCCAAAATGAATAATGGTAAATAAACCAATTCCAAACATTAATGAGCCTACAAGCTTTAAAGCAAATGTTCCTTGAGTGGCACATATTAAAAAGCAGGTCGCACCAAATACAATACAAAATCCTGCCAATAAAGAGCTTATAAATATTTTTAAATACTTCATAATTCACCTCAAACACACTTTTTAGATTTTACTACTAATTTAGTATAAAGTAAAGTTTTATATTATTAAATAAGTTTTAATGTTTTATTTTAGACAAAATATGGTATAATTTAAGAGATTTTTGAAGGACTGATTTTATGAGAAATATAATAAAAATTTATGTTGTGGGAGATTCAACAGTATCAAACTTTAATGATTATACTTATTTTTATCCCAGATATGGATACGGGACACAAATAGAAGAATATTTTAATAATGTTGAAGTAATTAATTTGGCTTTATCAGGAAGAAGCTCCAAAAGCTTTATTAAGGAACGCAATTATCAAATTTTACTTAATGGTATTAAAAAGGGTGATTATCTATTAATTGGATTTGGTCACAATGATGAAAAATATGATGATGAAACTAGATTTACAGATGCAAGCAAACCTCTAAATGATTCTTCATCATTTAAGTATTCTTTGTATAATAATTATATCAAAAAAGCAATTGAAGTAGGTGCTACTCCAATTTTGTGTACACCTATAGTTCGAATTAATCCAGATAATAATTACTCTGGCAATAGTATTCATGATACTAAATATGGAAATTATCAAAAAGCTATTAAGGATTTAGCAAGTGAGATTGGGCTATTATGTATAGATTTAACAGCATATTCACTTGAAGATGCTAAAAAGTTAGGTTTTGATAAAATTGCTTATCAGCATGCAATGACTACAGGAATTAAGATAAGTGGTAAATTAGTTGCGGATATTAAATCAGTTGATAAAACTCACTTAAACTATTTGGGCGCAAAAGTAATGGCTTATTATGTTGCAAAAGAAATTGAAAAATCAAATTTAGAACTTAAAGAATATGTTAATTCAAACATTTCATATCCAGATGATTCAATATTAAATATGAATCCAGAATATATTATGCCTTTATATAAAGAACCCAAATTAGATATTTATGTAGCAAATGATAATTTAGATACAAAATCAAACGAATGGTTTGGCACAGCATTTGGATCTTTAGATGAACTACCTACAGGGGCTTCCTCATATTTAGCCAAGAAAAGTGATTTGGGATATCTAGTAGGTCAACATGGTGAAATAGTCCGTGGTGGTATAGTTATGTCTTGCGATGGTATTGCGGGTGTTTTTCAGCAAATTTCTATCAAAGATAATTTTAAATTTAGCTGTAAAGCCACAATTAAGGAATTAACATATGTTGCTCAATCAGGATTTGGCATAATGCTAAGAGATGATATGTATATAAATCAAGATGAAGCTAAAAAGGTTATCGCTTCAAATTATGTATGTGCCGGTACTTTAACAGATGCTAATGGCTTTGTAGTTAATTATAAAAGAGAAAGTCCTACTGAAATATCAAGAAGTGAATTTTATGTCAATCATCAATATAAAATTAATGATGAATTTAAATTTGAAATAGAAAGATTAGGACAAAGAATAACTGTTAAAACTATATATAACAGAAATGAATATTTTAAAGAATATATGGATTTTGATTTAGTAGCTATTGACTCAAATTATATGTATTTAGGTATGTTTGCGACAAAAGGAATTGTTGTAGAATATACAAATTATGAATTTGAAATTACAGGTACATCGCAAGGTGCGTAGGAGGTACAAATGATTTATAATCAAATATTAGTAAGATTTGGTGATTTAACTCTTAAGGGGCGAAATCAAAAAGAGTTTTTAAGTAGGGAATATGCTTTAGTTAGAAGAAAGCTTGAAGGACTAAATGTTAACATTATAAATCGTCATGATCGTATTTATATTGATATTTTAGATGAAGATTATAAAAAGGTGATCTCTCAGCTTGATAAGGTGTCAGGACTATATTCATATTCATTATGTGTTCATGTTGATTCTTGTGTTGATAAAATTAAAGAAAAATCAATTGAACTTTTAAAGGATGAGATAAAAGATCCAACATCATTTAAGCTTGAGGTAAGAAGAGCAAATAAGAAGTTTCCACTTAATTCGATGGAAATGACAAAGGAGCTTTCTTCATACATTTTAAAGGAAATGAAAATATTAACGGTGGATGTTCATAATCCAAAAAAGATATTAACGTGTGAAATTAGAGAGGATGGAACGTATTTATACTTAGATGCTATTAGAGGAATGGGTGGTTTTCCTGTAGGGGTGGCTGGAAAAGGTATGCTAATGCTTTCTGGAGGCCTTGATTCGCCTGTTGCAGCATATTTAGCTCAAAAACAAGGTATAGAGGTTGAGTGCCTACATTTTGAATCAACACCCTTAACAAGTATTGAGTCAAGTCAAAAGGTAGTTGATCTTGTTAAGCTTGTTAGCTCTTATTCTAAGGAAAACAAAATGGCACTTCATATGGTTCCATTTAAGGAATTACATATGAAAATATTAGATTTAGTTCCAGATCCATATATTATTACAATAATGAGAAGAATGATGTATAGAATTGCGACTAAGTTAGCGCAAAAGAGGGACTGCTTGTGCTTAATTAATGGAGAATCTGTTGGACAGGTTGCATCACAAACACTAATGTCAATGAACACAATTAATAGTGTTACCAATATTCCAGTAATTAGACCTCTTGCAACATATGATAAGGTCGATATTGTGGCTTTAGCTCATAAAATTGGTACATATGAAATGTCCATTCGCCCATTTGAGGATTGCTGTACGGTGTATTTACCAAAAAATCCAGCAACATCTCCAAAACTAGATAGAGCTATTGAATACGAAAATGCATTTGATTTTGAAGCTATGGTAGATTGGTGTGTAGAAAATACTAATACTATTTGGATTACACCAGATAGCGACCTTGATTTATCGCTTCTTGGTCTTGAGGTAAGAACAGTTTTAGAAAATTTGAAAAAATAATTGTATAAAATGTCATAATTGCACCAAACTAATTGTGTAAGGAGGTGCAATTTGTGGCATCTAATAATAAAACAAACACTAATGCAATGCATCAAAATTATCAATCTCAATCACAACAATCACGTGGTGCTGGTAATTTAAAGTATGAGGTTGCACAAGAACTTGGTGTTGAGCTTGGTCCAGATACATCTGCTCGTAACAACGGACGTGTTGGAGGATCAATTACAAGAGAATTAGTTAACCGTGCTAAGCAATCTACTGATACTGAAGCTATGAAATATGAAACAGCTTCTGAGCTTGGCGTACAAATGGGTCCAGATGCTTCATCACGTTCTAATGGTCGTGTTGGAGGATCAATGACTAAGAAGCTTGTTAATAAAGGAAAAACAAATAATAATTAATTTTAAGTCCACTCTTATTGAGTGGATTTTTTGTTCTTATTTTGTTAAAATACATATAGATTGGAGTGATACGATGATTACTAGCTTAACAAATGAAAAGGTTAAAAATCTACTAAAGCTTCATAATGCCAAGAATAGACAAAAAGAAGGGCTATTTTTAGTTGAAGGTCCACACTTAGTTAAGGAAGCTAAAATGGCCAATGTTTTAGTAGAGGCTTATACAATTAAAGAGCAATATGAAGGAATATTAGTATCTGATGCTGTTATGAAAAAAATATGTCAGACAGATACTGTGGTTCCTCAAATAGGTGTTTGTAAGATTAAAAGTGACCGTAATATATCAGATAGAATTTTATTTCTTGATGGAATTCAAGACCCTGGGAATTTGGGTACTATTTTAAGAAGCGCAAAGGCATTTGGCTTTGACTCGATATTCTTAAGTAAGGGTACAGTTGATGTATATAATGATAAGGTAATTCGCTCAAGCCAAGGTGCTATATTTAAACTTAGTTTTTTATATGGGGATAAGCTTGAATTTATTAAAGAAATATCAAAAACCCATCATGTTTATTCCACTAATGTAGTAAATGGTAAAACCCCAAAAAATGTAGTTTTTTCTGAAAAATTAGTTTTGATTTTAGGTAATGAGGGATATGGAGTATCAGATGAGATTAACAACCTAATGCTTGATAATTTATATATCCCAATGACAGAAATGGAAAGCCTTAATGTTGGGGTTGCTGGTTCGATTTTGATGTATGAGATTGATTCGTTTTTAAAAAAATAGATTATTTAATTTTCGATAGCCTTTTAAACATTTACAAAAAAATGGATATTTGCTATAATGAATGATGGTGATGTTAATGGAACAAGAAAATATCATTGAAACTGTATATGATGTATTTGAAAAATCAATCGAATTTTTATACGAAGAAACTCATCTTAAATATTTTGATTTATTTTTCTTAACTGCAGATAATATACTTGCTGGTGAAGTTTTAAATGATCTTCCTGATGACAAAAAGGAAGAGCTAAATAGTATTTATAGTCCCATTAATGAAGCTTCAATTGATGTAGAAACAATAAGAAAGGCATTACAAGCGATTGTTCTTAAGGGTTTTTCTGAACAAAAAATAAGTAATAGTTCAATTACCCCTGATACAATTGGTATATTGTTTGCATATTTGATATCTAAGTTTGAGCCTAAAGAAAGAAAAATCAAAATTTTCGATCCTTTAGCAGGAGTGGGAAATTTATTATTTACGCTTTACAATCATCTAAATTTAGATATCAAAATGTGTGGAGCTGAGCACAATGAGCTATCTGTTAAATTAATGAAGTATTTATCAGAATTACAGCAAACTGAGCTTGAGATTTATTTTCAAGATTCATTAAATGTTAATGTTTCTAATATTGATTATATTGTTTGTGATTTTGATTACTGCCAAAAAGAAAACGAAAAGTATTTTCCTTTTGAGGTAATTAAGCATCATTTATCATCCTTAAATGATGAAGGCGTTATGATGTGCTTAATTCCTAATGATTTCTTTGATATGGATAAGGACCAATTATTTAAAAATGAAATCATTAAAGAAAATACAATATTAGGTTTAATCGAATTACCTGATGATTTCTTTAGAAGTAATCCAAAGTCTATCCTTCTTATTCAACACTCAACAAAGAATAAGAACTGTTTAATGGTCAAGCTACCAAGCTTTACAGATTCTAAAGTTTTTAATGAATCACTCAATCAAATAGAGCTGTGGTTTGAAAAAAATATAAATAAATAAAAAATGAAGTGAGGAAATTAGTTATGTCAAAAATTATGGCAGTTAATGCTGGTTCAAGTTCAATCAAGTTTCAATTACTTGAAATGCCAGCTGAAGTAGTAATCGCATCAGGCGTTATGGAAAAAATCGGAACTAAAATCGATGGAAAGAATGTTGAAGGTATTTTCACATTAAAGTACAATGGTACTAAAGAAGAAACTCATCCTGTTTTAGCTGACCATGGTGTTGGTGTTCAATTATTATTAGATACATTAGTTCAAAAGGGAATTGTTAAGTCTCTTGATGAGATTAATGGCGTTGGTCATCGTGTAGTCCAAGGTGGAGAATACTTTAAGGATTCTACATTAGTTGATGGTCCAGATGGAACTGTTGTTAATAAGATTGCAGAGCTTGCAGATTTAGCTCCATTACACAATCCAGCTCATATTACAGGTATTAAGGCTTTCTACAAGGCATTACCAAATGTTCCTGAGGTAGTTGTTTTTGATACTGTTTTCCATACAACTATGCCAGAAGAGGCTTATATGTATGCTACTCCATATGAATGGTATACTAAATATGGTATTAGAAAATATGGTGCACATGGAACATCTCATAAGTTCGTTTCTCAAAGATGTGCAGAGTTATTAGGTAAGAAGGTTGAAGATACCAATGTAATCGTTTGTCACTTAGGAAATGGTGCATCTATATCTGCGGTTGAAGGTGGAAAGTGCAAGGATACTTCAATGGGTCTAACTCCACTTGCAGGTGTACCTATGGGAACTCGTACAGGTGATATCGATCCAACTGTTGTATCTTATATTGCAGCTAAGGAAAATAAAACTGCTGCAGAGGTAGTTAATGAGTTAAATAAAAAATCAGGATACCTAGGTGTATCTGGTCGTTCTAATGATGCTCGTGACGTTACAGCTGGTATGATGGAAGGAGATCATAGATGTAAGCTTGCATTTGATATCCAAGCTAAGAGAATTTGCGACTATGTAGCTGCTTACTGGTTATATCTTGGTGGTAAGGTAGATGCAATTTGCTTTACCGCTGGTATGGGTGAGAACTTAAAGCATTTACGTTTAAATATAGCAAAGAGATTAGCTCCTCTTGGTGTTGAAATCGATGAAAAGTTAAATGATACTTTCTCAGATGAAAGAATAATTTCTACTCCAAGTTCAAAGATTAAATTATATATAATCCCAACAAACGAAGAGGTTATGATTGCTCGTGATGTTGTTCGTGTTGGAAATGTAAAATAATAACTAATTAAACTGCAGGTATCACATTATGCCTGTAGTTTTTTTCTAATAGTATTAATCTATTCATAGCTTACCATAATATAAATAGGTGATGCGATGAAGAAATTAATTGAATTTTATCAGATATTTAAAGATAAAAAAATTACTTCGCTTTCAGCCTCTATCACTTTCTTTTTTATTGTAAATGGCGGCTCACTATGCTTTTTAGTCGCATTTTTCTTTAATCTATTTAAACTAGATATTCCACCTGAGGCATATGAATCAAATACATATTTAAACTATGTAATAAAATTTTTTTCATCAAATACTCCCCCGTCTAGTTATATTATTCTTATATTAACATCTATATGGTCATCGTCTTCACTCTTTTATCATATTTTGCTAGTAGGAGAAAATATATACAATGAATCGCACAAAAGAATAACATATAAGCATAGAATAATCGCCATAGCTTTAGTAATAATTTTTATGGTAATGGCTTTAGCAACTATAATTATGATTGTTCTTGGACGTATGGCTATTAAAAAGCTTAATTATGGAGGTATTTTGACTTTTGTAGAAATATTTTTCCTACTTATAGTAGCTTCATTTGTTATTTTCTTTTTTTTGATATTTATTCCACCTATATCGCTTAAAATTAAAGACACACTGAAGGGATATTTATTTACTATTGTATTTTGGCAGATTACAACTATTATATTTAGGTTATATCTCAAATTATTTAATAATTTTAAAGCCATTTATGGATTTTTAACATTTATAATTATTGGAATGATTTATATATATTTATTAGTTACAGGACTAGTTATTGGTCTTGTAATTAATAGTATGAATGTAAAAAAATAGAATAATAAAAATATTATTTTTAAAAAGAATAATATTGGTGATTATATGAAAAAAATATGGATATTAATCTGTTTTATGGTATTTCTTTTAGGTTCTAAATACAGCTACGCATTTAGCTTTGGTGTTGGAAAAATCGCTGATAATCAAAGGCCTACAGTTCCGTATCAAAAAATAATTGAAGAAAACAGTGGCTATTTTCTTGGTAAAGATGATAAGAAGTTATACCTGACATTTGATTGTGGATATGAAAATGGTTACACAAAGGATATTTTAAAAACTCTAAAAAAACATAATGTTAAGGCTACATTTTTTATAACCGGACATTATTTAACATCGAGTACAAATATTGTTAAGGAAATGGTGGATGATGGCCATATTATTGGAAATCATACATATCATCATAAACATTTTACTAAAGAGTCATCAAAGGAAATGATGCAGGATATAAAAAAACTTGAGGATAAATATCAAGATTTAATGGGATGTGAATTGTCATCATTTGTGAGACCTCCAGCTGGCGAGTTTAGTGAAGAATCTCTTAAGGTACTTAAGGATAATAATTATAAGACTATATTTTGGTCTTTGGCATATGTTGATTGGTATAAAGATAAATTCTATGGTAATGATTATTCGTACAATAATGTTATGAAAAGGCTCCATAATGGCGCGATTATTTTAATGCATACAGTTTCAAAGGATAATATGGTGGATTTAGATAAAATTATTACTGCTTTGATTAAAAATGGGTATACCTTTGATTCGATTGAAAATTTGTAGCCATTTTGACAAATTCTATTTATTTTTACTCCTAAAACTGCTATAATAAGATTAATTTAGGAGGATTTATTATGGCAAAAAAAGGTAAAACAGGATATTTAGGAATGTTCGCATTTGTTGCGATACTTATTAATGCAATTGCATGGCTATTTAAGATTTTACATGATCAATGGGATGTATCTATCAGTATTAGAGGCTCACAATTATATAATTTACTTTTAGGAATTGGAAGCTTGATACTAGTTTTAGTAGCTATGGTAGCTGCTCATGATTTTGCAGAAAGACAATCAACATTTTGGCGCGTATTATATTGGGTATTAGCTATTTCTTCAATTGCCGCTATAATCTTTGGTGTAGGTGTCAATTTCTTTAATTAAAATAGGCTATCTTCGGATAGCTTTTTATATACGAAGGGTGATTAAAGTGGAAGGTATATGGGTAAAGCTTTTTATTAAAAATAAAGATGATATTAATAATATTAAAGTAAGAACAAAATATGGAACACTTGCGTCTTTGTTTGGCATTATATCGAATACGATTATTTGTATATTTAAAATAATTGTAGGTGCAATCACGGGAATTGTATCAATTGTAGCAGATGGAATTAATAATTTATCAGATGCATTATCATCAATTGTATCATTGTTTGGCTTTAAAATGAGTCAAAAAAAACCTGATAAGGAACATCCCTATGGACATCAAAGGGTTGAATATATAGCGGGATTTATAGTATCTGTAATTATTTGCATTTTAGGTGTACAGTTAATTATTTCATCGATTGATAAAATCAAAAATCCAGAAGAGGCGAGGGGGCATTTTATTTTAACAATTGTTGTTTTGGTTTTTGCAATAATTATGAAAATATATCAAGCTTGGATTAATTACAGTATCGGAAAGAAAATTAATTCAACATCACTTAAGGCTACAGCTGCAGATTCAAGAAATGATGTAATCTCAACCATTTTGGTATTAGCAGGGGTTATTATTTCACACTATACTAAGTATAATTTAGATGGATATTTTGGAATAGCAGTAGGAGCATTTGTGTGTTTTTCTGGTATTAAGCTTGTTTTTGAATCTTCAAACCCACTTATTGGTGAGGCACCATCAAAGGAGCTTGTTAACCAACTCATCTATACAATTAAAAACCATGAGGTAGTTCTCGGTGTTCATGATTTAGAAATTCATAGCTATGGACCATCAAAAATGTTTGCGGTATGTCATGTGGAGGTTGATTCACGTGGAGATTTAATTGAACTTCATGATGAAATAGACCAAATTGAGCATGAGGTCAGAAATACGATGGATATTATGCTTACAATTCATATGGATCCAGTACTTGTTGGTGATAAGAAGACAGAAGAACTAAAGGTATTAGTTACGGAAGTATTGCAAAAAGGATTAAACTTTAGCTGGAGTATTCATGACTTTAGAATTGTGGTTGGTCCTACTCATACAAATGTTGTGTTTGATTTGGTTGTTCCATACACAGTTAAAAAAAATGAAGGTGAACTAAAGGCTTTAGTTGAAGAATTGGTAAACACATATGACAATAATCTTCATACAAGTATTGATATAGATTATGATTTAAATGATTTATTAGATGATGATAGAGTTGGATAGAAATCTAGCTCTTTTCTTATTTGAGATATTAATTAAGATATGATATGATATAAATGATTGAAATAGTAGGTGATTTTATGCAGACACAATTAAAAGAAAATGACGAGGTAATCCTTGATATTAAAAGATTAGGAATTAATGGCGAAGGAATTGCCTATTATAAAAAACTAACTGTATTTGTTAATGGTGCTCTTCCTGGTGAAGGAGTAAATGTGAGGATAACCAAGGTGTTAAAAAATATGGCATTTGGAGAGATTATTGAGTTTAAACATCAATCTAGTGCAAGAATAGCACCTAAATGCCCTTATTATGAGAATTGTGGAGGATGTCAAGCACTTCATATTGATTATGAAAAAATGCTCGAGTACAAAAGAGATATAGTTGTCGAATCTATAACTAGATATACAAATCTTAATCCAAGAAGCTTTGAGATTAAGCCAACAATTGGAATGGATAATCAATATAACTATCGTTATAAATCAGTATTACCACTAAAGGTTGTGAAAGGTAAAACTACAGTTGGACTTTTAAAACAAGGTAGTAATATAATTGTTGGGATTGATTCGTGCTTAAATCAGTGCCAAGAACTAAATGAAATAAATTCTAAAATTTGTGAATTAATTGATGAATGCCATATTAGTATTTATGATCAAAAGACAAAAAAAGGTTCTCTTAAATATTTGGCAGTTCGTGTTTCCCATTTTTCTCATGAAGCACAAGTAACTTTAGTATGCTCAAATGAGAATGTTGATTTATCAAAGCTTGCTAAAAAGATTATGGAGATACAGAATGTTGTAAGTGTATTCAAATCTATTAATGATGAGGAAGATATTACATTCTTCAATAATTTAGTCAAACTAGAAGGTAAGGATACAATTGTAGAAGCAATTGATTCCTATAAATTTGATTTGGCACCAAATACATTCTTCCAATTAAATCCTGTCCAAACAGAAAACCTATATGCAACAGTTAAAAAGGTTGCAAAGCTATCTTTAAAAGAAACTGTTTTGGATTTGTATTGTGGTGTTGGTACAATTGGCATTTATTTATCAAAACTAGCTAAAAAGGTTATTGGTGTAGAGGTTAACGAATCATCAATTGAAAATGCTAAAGAAAATGCTAAGAAAAATAAGGTTAAAAATGCAGAATTTTATGCTGGTAAGGTTAATGAAATATTACCAAAAATATTAAGAGAAGAAACTGTAGATGTACTGGTATGTGATCCACCTAGAGTTGGTCTTGAGGAATATACAGCAAGCTTACTTGCAAAAAGTGGAATAAATAAGATTATTTATGTATCATGTAATCCTGCAACTCTTGCAAAGGATTTAGCAATACTATCTAAAAATTACAATGTTAACTCTATTCAACCAGTGGATATGTTCTCAAACACAAGTGCGATAGAGTGTGTATGCTTGCTTACGAAGATGAATTAGTAAAAAAATTGTATTAATACAATTATAAATGGCCTTGTTGATGTGTTTTTAGACGTTTTCAAGGCATTTTTCTTTTATATCACTAGCTAAAAAAACATAAAAATATGTAAATTTATAAAAAAATGGCTTAAAGAAGATAAAAAGAGAGAATTAATGTTTGTTTTAACTGCGTCAAATCAACTTGAGTTACAACACGGCATTTCTGAATTTTTAGCTGGTAGAACGGTTGGCTCTTTTTTTAAACTATAATTTATTTCTAACTACAAATAATTATATAGAGTTGTCACAGACAATGACGAATCTATAAATGGTGAAAATGGTATTTTAATCGTGTAGGATTTTTGATGTTGATATTTACATAAAGATTAAAATTTCAGAATGACGACATCAATATGAGATATGTAAACATCGCACTTGAAATATACGGTATCGTGATTAGTATGATTATCGTCAAGAATAATATACTTGCTGAACGATTTAAAAAAGAATTAAAAAGATATTTAGACTATTATAATATTAAATACTGAAGAAAATATTTAAAATGGTGGTTTATGGATAGCATAATAGTCAATAAAAGTGTATGAAGTTTGTATGTTTCGATGAAAAAATTGCACATTAACCGAAATACAGTTTAGACCAGTAAAATTTAGAAAATATATTTAAATATAATTTTTTGAGTGTTGTAACCAAAAGAGTTCTAAAAATGGTTAATTATGTCAATTATTAAAATGTTGAAAAAAGGTGTTGACAAGAGGGGAGGAAAAGTGTAAAATAAAACACGTTGTGAGCCAAAAGCCACGACAAAAAAGTTAACAAAAATAAAAAAAGTAGTTGACTTAAGTATACAAATCGTGTTATACTAACAAAGCGTGCTCTAAAGGAGATGCGCAAAAATTGGTCTTTGAAAACTGAACAAAATGACAATTAAGCCAAGCGAATTAATTACAACAA
>CAMEKY010000044.1 GCA_945921565.1 uncultured Clostridium sp.
GCACTCTTCTTCATGATCATGCTCATGATTATGTCCACAGCAGCACTCTTCTTCATGATCATGCTCATGATTATGTCCACAACAGCACTCTTCTTCATGTTCATGTTCGTGATGATGTCCACAACAGCACTCTTCTTCATGTTCATGTTCGTGATGATGATGGTGATGCTTAACACTTTCTAATAGATTAGCTTCAAAATCATCATCAATTGCTTCAAATGCATTAATTAATGCGTCATCTGACAATGCTGCAATAGATGTAGTTACAATTGTAGCACTAGGATTAATATCTCTTACAATTTGTAAGCATTCTTGCATCTTTGCTTCGCTTGCAACATCTGAACGTGACAAGAATACAGTCTTTGCATGCTTAACTTGGTCAATATAGAACTCACCAAAATTCTTTAAATACATTTTTGCCTTATTAGCATCACAAACACAAGCCAAGGCATTAAGTTCTATATTATCAAGTTTTGCATCGACTACAGCTTTAACAATATCCGAAAGCTTACCAACACCTGATGGCTCAATTATGATTCTATCAGGGCTAAATTTACTCATAATTTCTGTTAATGCAGTCGCAAAATCTCCTTGAAGTGAGCAGCAAATACATCCTTGATTTAACTCTTTAATATCAACCTTTGTTTCCTTTAAAAAGCCTGCATCTATTCCAATCTCACCAAATTCGTTTTCAATTAAAACGACTTGCTCATTACTAATACTTGTTTTTAATAGTCTTTTAATTAATGTTGTTTTTCCGGCACCTAAAAATCCCGAAATAATATCTATTTTTGTCATTATAAATCACCCTCGTACTTATTTATTATACACTTTTTTTTATTTTCAATCAATAAAATCCCAAATATGTATCAGAAAAAAAGATAGACATCATTCCATCTATCTTTCACTTAATTTAATACCGATTGAGTACATTTCATCGGTTTAAATAAACGAGTCGAATCCGACCTATTTAGTTCATGCTCCGCAGTAACGTCTTTTTCCTGAATCTTTAAATGGCCAGCAACTTTTTCCATATCTGCGATTTTCTTAGAAAACTCCATTATGCCGCTCTCATTTAATCCTTCTAAGTCTAAAAATTCTGTCTTATTCATTTTATCTCTCCCAATTTATAATTATAAACTACTCCTCACCACAAAACTTGTCAAATTCACCAGGCCTATTATAATAAAATCCTTGAATATAGTGAACGCCAAATCTTTTAACAAGCTCTACGTCATCTTGTGTTTCTACACCCTCAATCAAGGTTTTCATACCAATTGAATTAATCGCCTGAATTATTCCATTCAAAATATTTTGATTCTTATCATTATATCTTGCTGCATCTAGCAAAGATTTATCTATTTTAATAAGATAGAATGGCAGATTCAAAACTGCATTTAAATTACTAAAGCCTGTCCCAAAATCATCTAAAAAGAAATGGATTCCAAATTCATTTAGGTCAAGCATAATAGCCTTAACAGTGTCAAAATTATCAATCACAACACTCTCGCTTATTTCAAAACAAATCATTGATGGATCTATTTCATTTTCCTCAATCAATCCTTTTATTGTTTCTATAAACTTGGGATTTAATATATCATCTGCTGTAAAATTTATTGATACCCCATTTACATTTATCTTTCTTCCTGCATCCTTCATTTTTTTTAGTTCTTTTAAAACACTAACAAGCATTTCTCTATCAAGCTTGCTGATGCATTTATGACTCTCAAGAATTGGCAAGAACTTACTAGGCGATATAATATTGCCATCAACATTAAGCCTTGCAAGGGCCTCACACCAAATTATTCTTTCTTCATCTAAAGAGTATATTCCTTGATAATATGGTGTAATTCCTCCTGAATTCATTGCACCCATTACATTTTTTGTTTCATTCTCTCTTGTATTAAATTCTTTTTCTAATTCAGGATCAAATATAATATAGTTTTTAGTAGAATTTTCTATTTCATTTAGCATTGTTTCTAGTAAATAAAGTGTATGCTCCGAATTATAATTAGAATCCTTATATAGTAAGGCAATTTTAATATTTATATAATAGCTCTCATTATCTATTCTAATATTATCCATAAATTCATCAATAATCATATTTATTTTTTGCACGTCATCATTTCCCATAGATATAATCATTATTTGATTTGATGAAACTCTATACATCGTGTATCTAGTAAAAATTTCCTTAAGATATGAGACAATATATTTTAAAATCTTATCTCCTGTATGTGAATTAAACTTATGAAATTTACTAATTTGTACTAAATAAACACTGGCTTTTGGAGTATGGTCAATATCCTCTAATGCTTTTTTTCGTGTATATAATCCAGAATTCTCATCAATACCTACTCTATCATTTTGAAGATATATGAAAGTAAATATTATAGATACTGAAAAGTAGATTGTTGAATATGATATATACTCCCTTGAAATCAAATATGTTAATAATTGTAAAATTCCATACACAAGTGCTGAAATAGCTATTCCTATACCTGTTTTATATAAAGATGGATATATACTTGATTTATAGAGTAAACACATAACTCCCATATATACCATAATAAATATATAAGGGAAAAACATTAAGAAATATAATCCCCCATATACTAAAGCATTACTTGTAACCTCAAAACATATATGAAACATTTGGTTTAATATGATTACAATTAAATCCCAAGCTATTGGAAATAGAATAAAAAAATAATGTCTTTTAGAAATTGTATTTGTTTGTGATATTGATTTATATGTATACCATGCAAAGCCACTCGCAATCAATGAAAAAAATATAACTGATATTATTTTAAAGCAATATGCTAAAGTAGATAAATTACTATAGAAATCCATAACAAACTCTGTTGCAGCATGAAATGCATCAAATAGTAGTGTTGAATATAAAATAAGCGCAAATGGTAAATCTGAATGATTCTTAACCCTATGAATAGCTCTAAATAAAATAATAGCTAACACAAACACCGCACAAGCTATATCTAATAAATATAAACCATGCACACTATCACTTCCTAATACTAGTATAAATTATCTTAACTATAATTTCCAAACAAATTAACAAAATATGAGCATTTACCTTAATCAATGTGATATTTACGACATCTTTCACCTTTTTTTGACAATCTAATTGGCGGGATATAGGCGAATTTTGTAGAATCTTTTACGTTCGATTTATTAGTATATAAAGAAACATATGTATTATAAATTCGATATACTAATTTAGAATTTCTCACCTTTAAATATTCATTACTACAATCTACTTTAACCCTATTAAAATCAATTTTTCGTTCTAAAATAACTCTTTTTACATTTTTCCCTAAATAAATAAAATCAATTTTTTTACAATTTATTTCTACAGTTTCAATATCTATACCATCAACAGAATCAGGAATAATAGCTCTAACTCTTCTTTCATCCTCATTGTATGGTGCAGATATTCTTAATGAACCCTTACTTGGTATGAATTGAAAATATGTAGAATTTGACATCTTATTTAACAATGTTCTTTCTATTCTATGAACTTTTATTAAATCCTTAATTTTGAATCTTTTGATGAAAAAGCATGCTGTTCCCTTACAATCATATATGATTCCATTTTCTTCCTTATAGGAAGAATTAATAAACCTAATTTCATCTACAGAAACATCAAATGCTATTATTTTTTTTACATTTCTTAATACTAAGCTTTTACAGCAAGAATTTTCTTTAATATTAACGAAATCAGAATCAGCTTCGATGTATTCCCCATTAAAACCAACTAATATTTTATTAGGATAAGTTTCATATATTATTGTACCATTCTCACTGTTTATTGTTGTTTTACTTGCTAAAATTTTTTCTTGATATTTTTCTTTTCTTATCTTATCAATAAAAGGGCCAATATAAATAACATATACATCCAAAGCAAAAATAAGAATTACTAATAAATAATACATATAAATCACGCTCGCTTATACATATATAAATGATACCATAGTTTTATCATTTTTATTATAAAAAAAGAAAAATGCCCTAAAGGCATCTAATAATCGGTATTACATCATATGCTTACGCAATGATTTTAGATAATTCTTTACAGGCTTCCTCTTGATCAGCACCGCAAACCTCTAATGATACTGTTTCACCATTTGAAACACATAAGCTCATTAGACCTAGAATTGATTTTACATCAATTTCATAACCATTATGGTTAAGCTTAATACTTGATTGAAAATTTGCAGCCATCTTGCAAATATCCATACATTTTTTTGCGTGAAGCCCACATGAATCTAATACCTTAATTTCTACTACTTTTGACATGTTATCAACTCCTTACACTTATATTATATTACTCGTTTTTTATTTTAGGAGATGAAAACATTCTCACAATTATGAAAATGTTTACATTATTTTTTATATTAATTAATAATTATATGCTATAATTAATGCATGAAACGGTGGTGGTTTAATTGAATAAAATAGATTGTCATGTCCATGTTTGTGAGCATATTAATGGATGGGGTGCAAGAGGAGAGCTTAGAGGATTAGGCTCTGGTAAGGCTATATATGCGGATGGCAAGGAATTTTCCTTATTCCCATCATATATGGGAGATTATGGCGTAAGCTACGATAAAATAATAGAAATGCTTGATAAGCATGACGTTGAAAAGGCTGTTATTTTGCAAGGGAATTATTTAGGCTTTCAAAATCTATATGCCTATGAAGCAATGCAAAAATATCCAGATCGCTTAAAAGCTGCATGTACAATTGATCCTTTTTGTAAGCAAAGAGATAGTATTGCTAAACACTTTTTTGAGGATTTAGGGTTTAAAATAATTAAAATGGAGGTTTCAAACACATCCGGATTAATGGCAAATCATAACACTATTTCTTTATTTGGAAAAGAGATGAAATGGATTTATGAATTGTGTAGAAAATATAAACTTATTTGTGTAATTGATATAGGAAGACCTAAAAATGATTGTTACCAAATCAAAGCTTTAAGAAAAGCAATAAAAAAATATTATGATGTTACTTTTGTAATATGTCATTTAGGATCTCATCCTGCTAATGCTTATGAACTATTTAAGAAGGATATTTCAATGCTAAATTTGCCAAATGCTTATTTTGATTTGGCTTCTGTTCCTAATAACACTAAAGAATCCTATCCTTTTACTACCGCAATCAATTATATTAAGTTAGCAATTGATATTGTTGGTGAGGATAAGCTAATGTGGGGTTCTGATATGCCAACTGCGTTAGTTTTTGCAAATTATGACGATTTTATTAATTATCTTGTTAATAGTGATATTAATCAAAAAATCTTAGAAAAAATATTCTATAATAATGCCAATAAAGTATATTTTAAATAAATGAAAAGACTGTGAAAATCTATCATATATAATAGATTATTTCACAGTCATTTTTTTAAGTACATCTTTTTTTATTTACATACTAGTGTTATTTCAGTTATTTTAGGCTCATATCCATTAGAAAACCCAATAACATATTTTCCGGAAGATAAATCAGCACTAAATGTCTTATAAGATGATTTAACTAAAGCTAACTCTCCATTTTCAACCTTATATAGGCTTACAACTCTCGTTGCTTCATTTGAGGACATTATAATTGAAATTTTACCCGTATATTCTTCTTCAACCTCAAAAATTATAACCGCCTGATTTTTTGAAGGATCAGTATCATCGTAGATTGATTCACGTTTATTATTAGAAATACAGTTACTCTTGATTGCAACACCTTTAGATAAAGTAAACTTTCCTTCTGTTATGTCTTCTGCTAAATTATTTGTACCGTTATCAACATTATATTTTTCAAAAAGCTCAGAATAGTTTAATTTAGCAGTATATCCTTCTGTAATAGGAGTACTTGTTAAATCTACACCATTCCATAATTTAGTAGTTGTTTTTCCTGTTGTTGTAATTAATGCTACACTTCCATCCCAGTCGCTTTCGTATTGAACTCCATCTTGATCATGGGAGAAAATATTTGCAATAGTATAAGCCTCTGCCTCTGTTTGCGTTAGCATTTTCACGCCAGTAACAGCTTCAGATATTGCACCTGCTCCTGTATTTTTATATTCATAGAATCGAGCATTTGCAGCCGTGTTTCCAGACATTGATACATATCTACCTGATGATTCAGATCCATTTGTTCTAATATGTGAATCCATATTACAGCCTATATATGCTACATTTGAATCTTGACGCCAAGGGCGAGCTAAAGAGATTGTTGAATCATTAACATTTGCTCCCGCTGTAACACTACAATTAGCAAAAATACATCCATATTTAACCGTATTTACTCCTGCCTCTCCATTACAACCCTGGAATGCGGCAATATATCCGCCTTGCTGTCCACGGTAGATAGATCTAATTTCACAATTAGCGAAAACAGTGGTCGAATTGTATCCAAAAATGAAGTCAACTGCTCCTTCAACCAAGCAATCATAGAATAATTGTCTACCACTCTTAGTTTCTAAAGTATCCTGATATCCGAAGAATCTACACTTATTAAATACAGCTTGATCTGCTTGAACATATAATGCAACAGCTTGCTTACCATCTAGTGATGATGAAATATAATCAAATGAATTTTCAAATGAAATTCCTTCTGCATAGAATCCTACTGCTGATTCTGAAACAAGGACAGATGCAGAACCACTTGTTCCCCAAGTGCCTGATTGATCTGGCTTTGTTGTACCGGATGCTGTTCCATATTTGATAATTGTATTATTGTATCCTTCACCAACCAAATGAATATTTGGATGAGTGATGCAAAGCTTTTCTTCATAAACTCCTTGCTTAAGATTTATTGTAGTTGTAACTGTCACATTAGATAATGCAACATAATCTACTGCTTGACTTATATTATTAAATGAATACTTACCATCTATAATTGCGCCTGGCAAGCCTTCGTAATTAGGATCAACTACTATATTTGGATTAGCCTCATCAATAGCTTTTAAGCGATAAACATTAAATGATGTTGATATTTCTTCCAGATTATTGTAGACAACTGATACTGTAATTACATTATCAGCTTCTGTAGTAGTAATTGTACACTCACTTGTACAAGCCTCAACTCCAGTTGTAGTATTAGCTAAAACAACAATATCATCAGTATTATATACTCCATCCCCAACTACTATTGTTTGTAAGAAGACATCTGATACACTTATTGAAGTAACATGATTTACGACGTTAACAGTATAAGAATCACTAAATCCTAAATAAGAAACATTTATTGTGTATTCACCAACATTATCCTTATTATAAAGTGATGAATCGATCGTACAAAGACTAATATCTATTTCTTCTGATGAACCATCTGAATAAATAACCTTAGCAGATAAACCATTTGCCGAGAAATCACTACCTAAATCAAATTGCTTAATTGCATTTGTTGTATCAAATTCTACATTGATAATTTCTAATACCTCATATTTAGCTTCAATTATTGTATTTTGTTCGATTTTTGTCTCAAAGCTAAATGGTTCTCCATTACAATACCATCCTATAAATGTATGACCAGGTCTAGATGGTGCATCTAGTGCAGAAATAGTTGTTCCATTTTCAACTATATACTGACCATATATCTTAGTATCATCTATAAATGCTACAGTTGAAGAATTAATTTGGACTTCATCTATAGTTTCAAGTGTGTATCCAAGCAAAATAATGCCACCATTGTTAGATGCAATGTAATATGTACCAGGATTGATATAATACTCAAATTTAACAGGATTTGATGAGCCAGTTGATGCAGGACCAACTGCTAATTTTACATATCCATCTTCAAATTGAGATGTAGCTAAATTATATTTTTGAGCTATTCCATAAATACATGCAGATCTTGCAGTTCCATTACTTGCAGAATAAGAATATACCACAATCTTCTTTGGCTCTGTAATAGTAAATTCAATTGAACGATAATTTTCATTTCCGGCACCACCAGTATTAATACCTCTTGGGAATGAATATCCATCAAATTCTAAATTGCTTGAAAATTTGGAAATTGAAATTGGCTTTTCAGTAGTACACTTAACTACATAACCGTACTCTTCTTTTGTAAAGTCTTGAGTATATGTATTTTTAGCGATTGTTGAGAAATCGTATAAAACCGCCTTTTGTTCTTTCCATTTAGCATATAGCGTAATATTTTCACTAATTGGATTTGCTGGATCAAAGGCTTGAGTTAATTCTGGATCTTTATACCATCCAACAAAGCTCATACCTTTTAATGATGGAGTGCTAGGATTAATAAGAGAGCCTTTTGCAACTACATCCTTGGTCTGAGCTAAAGAACCACCATTTGTGTCATATACAACAGTTACAGCCTCAGAGTATTTTGCGTATAATGTAATTTCATTTTCAATTGTTGCCTCTGAATTAAAGACTTGAGTTAACTCTGAATCTGTGTACCATCCAACAAAAATGCCATCTTCTTTTTCTGGTGATGGAAGATTAATTATTTGTCCCTTGATAGCCTTAGTATAGTTGATACTTGTTCCCAATGAACCACCATTTAATTCATAGTTAACTTTAACAAATTCTTTTTCTGTATTCTTTAAACATCCCGCATATGCTATACAATCAAATTTAGCAGTTTGAGCATCTGTTAAATATGAAACATCACTTCTATTATTTACTTCATCATAGTAGAATAATTCCTTATTTGTATCAAAATTTGCGTAACTTTTGTCAGTACCATCTGGCTTGCAGTTTGAAGCAAATTCTTGTTCTCTATATTCGGCTGTATTGCCTTTTTTGTAGCTAGATGATGATATTGATACTCCATCATATATGTTATTATATGATTTCATTACTGCACTAGACTTAATTTCATATGGATTTTTACCACCTTCATAATAACAATTTTCTACAAATGCGAAGCAATTTGCTCTTATCGAATTTGAATATCCTGTAGAGCCATAATAATAGTTATTATACATATGAATATTTGCCTGTCTTATAAGAGGTAAGCGTTGTGAGCACTTATAATAATAATTATGATGAAGTGTAATATTATATTGCTTAATTGTATCGCCCGAACCAATTAAATTTGTTTTATGACAACCATTATAGAATGAATAAGATATAGTAACATTGTGACATCTCTTTAAATCTGTAGATCCATCTCCGTCATCCTTATCATTTTCAGGACAAACGTCCCAATTGTTTAAACCAACATCAAATTGACAGTTATGAACCCAATAATTTCCAAAGTCAATTTCAGTATTTGATTTTCCTTCAAATCCTATAGCATCCTCTGTATATTTTTCAAATCTAATATTCTTTACTTCAATTGAGTTTGATTGCTTGAATGTTAAACCAAATTGAGTAAATGATGCATCTGTACCTATACCCTCAATTGTTATATTTGCACCGCCCATAACATCAAGCATATTGTAATATGAATCATATTCGTGGATCGCATTACTTGACCATGATACAGTAGATGAGGATTTCTTTCTACTAACAAAGTTAGTTAATCCGTTTAATTCTACAATTCCCTTTGATTCATCATCTGACATAGAATTTATGCCTAACGCCTTAATTTCTTTTTCATAAATTCTAGAGCTTGAAGATGATATTTCATTGTTAAAATAATCCATATTTTTATCATAATCAAACGCTGATTCAATAGCAGATTGTCTTGCTTGGGTATTGCCTTTACCATATGAAATTTTATTCCATTGAGTTGTTGTAATGTTTCCAATAATTCTTACATCTAATGCTTCATTTGCGTTAGTAGCTGCTTGAATAATTTGAACTAATCCTACACATTTTTGACCATTTACTATAGCCTCAACGGTATTCTTGTTTGCCTCTGATACATAAACAACGATTGCTCCATCTTTTAATGTTCCATCGTTGTTATATGCTCCAACGCCAGTAGAATTGCCAAAATGTGCATAGCCAGATCTATCGTCCTCTTCAACCAATACATCGCTTGATAAATAATACTTCCCTTGACTATTCTTCACAATTAAATTATAGTATCCAGTCTTTAGTCCTAAAACATCTATTCGGGTTTCAGTTGCAGAAATTTGACGAATAAGTTCTTTATCAACTTTGATAGTTTCATTATCGCTTGTTCTTACAAATGCTTCTACAGATGATGCATTTGTTTCTTTAAGAACTGTATACAATCCTTCTTTATACCCTTTTACTCCTTCAAGCTTTTGTTCCTCAAACGTAGCAATATTAGCTACAATTGTAATATCTTGAGTGACTGGGCTTGTAAAATCATATGGATTTTCTTCATTTTCTAGATACCAACCTAAAAAAATACCATCAGTTAATGTTGGTCTTTCAAGTTCTTCAATACGATTTCCTTCTTCAACCTTGATTATTTTTTCTTCTTCCAAAACTTTGACAGTTACATTATAAGTTTTTTTATCAGGAGTTGTTGTTCCTCCACCTGAAGTATTACCTCCTGTTGTTGTAGGCAACGAAGTTGTAGGTTGAGATACTGTTGTTGTAGGTATCACCGTTGTACTAATGTCTGTACTTGTAGGTTGAGATACTGTTGTTGTAGGTACCTTTGTTGTAACAGTTGACTCTGTTGATGTTGTGTTACATGCTACAACGCCTAATAATAGTGTTGCAAGAACACTAATGCTAAATACTTTTATTCTCTTTTTCATAGTTTATCCTTTCTTTTCTCTTTATGAAAACGCTTTACACGTTAAATTTATTATAGAATAAAACATATATAATTTCTCTAGAAATAATCCAAACAATTATAAAAATCGTATATTTTCTTACATAAAAAAGAGTTATATAGCTTAGGAGGTGGATTTCCGCAAAATAAAAAACAAGGCATACAAATCCATATCAATAATCCTCACTGAGTATTATTTGGATATAACCTAAGTTCGTATACCTTGTTACTCTTTATTATTTTATTAGCATAATATAATTACATTAGTTGTTGTATATATATTGATTAAGAATAATCTCAAGCATTTCTTGACGACCAGATGAAGCAATATGAGGTTGTTTGTTATTTAATGCATATTGAGCACAATCCTCTAATGTTACCTCTTTAGCTTTTATCTTTGCACCTATTCCAGAATTATATGAGCTATATCTTTCTTCAATAAAGCTATCTAACGCTTTATCCTCAATTAACTTAGCCGCAATCTTTAGTCCCTTTGCAAATGTATCCATACCAGCTATATATGAAATGAATAAATCCTCATCATCATAGCTTTGACGTCTTACCTTTGCATCAAAGTTAAGACCTCCCTTACCAAGTCCTCCATTCTTAAGAACCTCATACATTGCAAGAGTTGCATCATAGATATTTGTTGGGAATTGGTCAGTGTCCCATCCAAGTAGCATATCTCCTTGATTAGCATCAATTGAGCCTAATACACCCTCAACACGAGCGATATTAAGTTCATGGTTAAATGTATGAATTGCAAGGGTTGCATGATTTGCTTCAATATTCATCTTAAAATCATTTTCTAAATTATTCTTTCTTAGGAATGATAAAACCGTTTGAACATCAAAGTCATATTGATGTTTTGTTGGCTCCTTTGGTTTTGGTTCAATCAATAATTGAGCATCTAAACCAATCTTATTTTTATAATCGCGAGCTAGTGTAAGCATTGTCGCATAGTTTTGTAATTCTAATTGTGTATTTGTATTCAATAAAGTGTCATATCCTTCTCTTCCACCCCAAAATACATAATTAGTTCCACCTAGCTTTTTAGTTACATCCATTGCTTTTTTGATTTGAGCGGCTGCATGACAGAATACATCAGCTTCTGGTGAGGTTGCTGCGCCACCTAAATATCTTTTGTGGTTAAAGCAGTTTGCTGTACCCCATAAGCACTTAATTCCTGTTTCTTGCATCTTCTTAAGAACATAATCAGATACCTCATCTAATGCTTTGTTTGATTCCTCTAGAGTTTCAAGTTCAGGTGCCATATCACGATCATGGAAACAAAAATATTCAATTCCAAGTTTTTGCATAAATTCAAATCCAGCATCAACCTTGTTATATGCTTCCTTCATTGGGTCAGTATCCTGCCAAGAACGAACCATAGTGTCTCCACCAAATTGATCTGAACCCTTTGCACATAATGTATGCCACCAAGACATTGCAAATTTTAGATGCTCTGACATCTTCTTTCCTAAAACTACTTCATCCTTGTTGTAGTACTTAAACGCTAATGGATTTGTAGATTTAGGTCCTTCATAATTAATTTTTCCAATTTTAAAATATTCCTTCATTTCATTTTCCTCCTAATTATTTTTAAAGAAATCTTTTAAAGATTTATAGCAATTTCTAAATGCTAAATATTGTTTATCATATATTTCATAATATGTCTGATTTGGGCTTGTAGAATCCTTTATTTTAATAATTGATTTACATGCAGCCTCAATTGATTCATATTCTTTAGCCGCAACCATTGCAAGTATTGCAACACCCAATGCTCCACCTTCACTTTGTTCTATTCTATATAGTGGAGTTTTTAGATTTGAAGCGATTATTTCCCTCCACAATTTACCTTTAGCGCCACCTCCAGATACATATACATTATATTTCTTCTTATCAAGCATTTCGTAACAATCTCTTAAACTAAATGCTACACCTTCAAGTATTGCTCTTGTAAAATCATTTTTTGTAGTCGATTGCCTGATTCCAATAAATACTCCTGTTGCATATGGATCGTTATGGGGAGTTCTTTCTCCGTTTAAGTATGGCAAATACAACAGTCCATTTGAACCCGGGATAGACAATGATGCCTCTTCGTTTAAAATTTCATATACTGGTTTATTTTCTCTATTTGATTTTTCTATTTCATAATTACATAAATTTTCTTTATACCACTTATAGGAAAGACCACATCCATTAGTTACACCCATAATATGGTAGGTATCAGGAATAGCATGCATAAATACTTGAACTGGTAAGTTTGGATTAATTTGCTCTTTTTTGATTGGATTAAATACAACCCCTGATGATCCAAGTACAACACTAATATCATTTGGATTAATAATTCCACTACCAATTGCAGCAGCTGCTTGATCCCCTGCGCCACCAACTACAAAGGTATTCGAATCAAAGCCAACTAAATTCCTAATAATTGGTTTTACATAGCCAGATATTTCATATGATTCTACAATGGTTGGAAACCATTCTTCTTTAAAGCCAAAGGCATTTATTATTTCTTTTGAGAAACATTTGTTATAAATATCTACCATTTGCATACCAGAAGCATCACTGTACTCAGTTTTAAACTCTCCTGTTAGCATATAACGTATATAGTCCTTAGGTAACATAACCTTTGATATTTTTGAATATATTTCAGGCTCATTATTTTTAACCCAAAGTAGCTTAGCTAAAGTGAATGGAGCCATTGCTTCATTACCAGTAATACTTTTAATTTTATCTTTCCCTATTATTTTTTCGATTTCCTCTTTTTCTTTTACAGTTCTATTATCACACCAAATGATTGAATTTCTAAGAACATTATCATCCTTATCTAATATTACAAGGCCGTGCATTTGACCAGAAAGTCCGATTCCTTTTATTGTTGGATATTTTTTTGCTATATCCTTTAATGTGCTAATAGTCGCATTAAACCAATCGTTTGGTCTTTGCTCTGCCCAAGAAGGATTTGGTGTTAAAAGTTCATATTCGCATGTTGAATCAAATAATGCAACACCACTGCTATTAAATACAACACTTTTAGTTGAACTTGTACCTATATCGATTCCAATATAATAATTCATATTTTCACCCTTTTATTGCAACTTACATATAAATTATATCGTTTAGATATATAAATAACTATA
>CAMEKY010000045.1 GCA_945921565.1 uncultured Clostridium sp.
TGGGAGAATGCTATTCTTAACACTAAATGCTAAGCCATGAGCTTCATTGTCATTAATATATGGGTCTTGTCCTAATATAACAACCTTAACATTTTCAAGCTCAGTAAGCTTATAGGCATTAAAGATATCATCATAATCTGGATGACATTTATAGCTTGCATATTCTTTTTTTACATTACTCATTAATTCTTTAAAATAATCCTTTTTTGACTCTTGGTTAAAAAAATCTTTCCATGTCATTAACCCATCATCCCCTTTTGCATATAATATTGTGGTGATACTATTAGAGATTATTATATATTTTCATTAGTTTTATTTATCATTTTAGTTTTAGCCTTAAAACAATAAAAGGGCTAATGCCCTCATATTATCTTACGCTAGTTTTATTTTTAAAACAATTTTGTGCAATTTGATAAACATTTAACATTGTTCCACCATCAGATACAGGAATTTGCTCATAAGTATTACACTTAACTGATGTTGAATCAAAATAAATACTTCCGTTTTGAATTGATACCATTGCTGTAGTATTTGTCTTTAAAGAAGTAGCCATTGGTAAAATATTGTTTAGCTTTTCAAGCTTTTTAGCAGACAAATCTAAATCAATCCAATAAATTACACTAACATTATATTGTTTTGCTTGCTCATCATAAATTGTAACTTGAGAAGTTGTTGTTGAATTAGTAGGATTTCCTAAAAAGATATAAATATATTCTTCACTAATTTTTTTCTGTCCATCTATCTCTACATAAACAATTACTTCACCATCGTCAACCTTTTTATTCTTTGTATTTTCAATTAAATCCTCTAAATCCCCAATAGATATTTCCTCAAGAATATGTGACTTAGATAAGTTTGAGCCGTTATTGTGGAATTTATTGTAAGTATTTGCATGGTTACATCCAGTTAAAGTAATAACTGCAACAAGTGCGATCACGACAAGTACAAAATTTCTAATAGTTTTTTTCATGATATCCTCCGTTTATTTGCATATAACTATTATAAAGTAAATACGACCTTTTGACAAGGACTAATTATTTTTTTTGACTAAATATTCTCCGCGATAATTTGAATATGCATTATCAGGGTAATGGCTATGCAATTCTCCTTTTGTATATGAGCTTGCTTTATAAATCCATAAGCTATATTCATCAAATACAAGAATTTCGTCGACTCCATCATTATCAATGTCAATTACCTCAGCTGTTAATGTAGGATGTGCATCATCTGGAAATTCAACTACGACATCTAAATCTGCATCTAAGAGTCCGCCAAGGTGATGTGAAGGATTAGAAAGAATTAAATTATGCTTTCCATCATAAGCAACAGGACATACAAGATTACCATTGCCCATCATTTCCTTTTCCTTAAGTAAATTGCCATCTCCATCAAACAAATATAATATCATATCTGCACCCCAAAATGAAGTAACTGCGACCTGCATTTTTCCATCATCTAAATATGGTGCTACACTTATTCTTTGAGCATGACCTACATCATTTGATTTAATAATTTTTCCGTCTTTTGACACAATATTAAACCCTTCATTACCTGATGCCAAATATAATCTTCTTTCCATTCCCTCTTCTGTACTGGCATAAATGATTTCATCGGTATGATCTGAGTTTATTGGTAGACTCCACAAAATTTCTCCTTTAGAAGAAACCATATCATACCCAACTAACATTTCGTCATACCCATCATTGTTAAAATCATAAATATAGGGAAAATGTCCTGTATTTTTATGATTATATCGCCATAATAACTTAAAATCAGATGCTCGATAAGCCCATACATTTTTATATCTATCCTTTAAAATGAAATTCCCTTGATATCCTTTTCCTTCAAAATCGGCAAGCCTCATTCCATCAGGATTCAAATAATCATATGGATAATCCCCAACAAGAGGATCACCCTTAACATATGGAGTTTTCATGCTAGAAATTATTTCTCCTGTTTCCAGTGATACAATATAGACCATAAAGTCAGATGAGAAGATTACCTCATTAAATCCATCACCATTAATATCACCAATTTGGAATGGTAAATCGCAGCTTATTGGTCCGTTTTCCTCTGGATTTGGAGTGCCGAACTGCCATAATAGCTCTCCATCTAAATTATAGGCAGATAAGCATGATAATCTAGCAAACGCATCTCTGTACATCCTTTTTTGATGTTGAGCAAATAATAAAACTGGTTTATTATTTCTATCAAGACCAAATCTAAACTGGCGTCCTGCACCATTTCCATTTAAATCAATTTTTTTTATACATTCAATTTGGGGATAATTTGAACGCTTTTCATTTAAACGCTTTTTTTCCTCTTCTTGGCTTGTTAGATGCTTTAAATAGGCATCATCATTCATGGTAACTATTAAATCACTATATCTACATGGACTTTTGGCAATAAATGCGATAAGACTTGGTTTAAATTCTACATTTACACTACATATATGCTCATTATTGATATAAACATCTAAATGATTACCTACTTCAAGTCTAAAATGATATGTGTCTAATGAACAAGCTTTAAATGGAGCCTTATAGTATTCCACAACATTCTCTTGATCCCTGTGATATATTACTAGACTTTCTCCATCAATAGCTACACAATCATATTTTCTATTATGAATATAGCCAAAGCAAATACCACAAAGCTTTTTTGTCTCAAATAAAGATATATCAAATTCTAAGGTATATGATGCAAATAGCTTTTGCTTATGAACTAATATTGCACTTACATCTTTAAAATGACCACTTGCATTATCTCCACGGTTTTGTTCAAGATAAGATTTCCCAAAGGCTTTTGTAATAAGCCATGATCCACCTAAGCTTCGCCATTGATGAAGCGATATTGGATCATAAAATGAGCCAGTATATCCTTTAGGCATTAAATGATGATATTCTCCAAGTGCACTATGATCGTGATCGTAGGGAAATTCTGTTGGTTTAAAATCGTCGAAGTTTTCTTTAATTACTGTTTTCATTAATTACACCCCTCTTTTGTTATTAAGTTATAGAATTCTTTAAACGTAGATACTATTTTAATATTTGCAGCCTCAAGCACTTTTCTACTTTGATGCCCATTATCATATAATATACAAGAAATCCCCATTTCTTTTGCAACCTCATAGTCATGAAGAGTATCTCCAATCATAATTGTAGTGCTTGGATCAATATTCATTTCCTTCACATAATTTAGGCCAATATCTACCTTACTTTTAGCATATACATTATTTATACCTAAAATTGCATCAAAATAACCATCAATTTTAAAATGATTTAGCTGTTCTTTAAGATTGTCTATTTGAGAGGCCGAAAGGCACACAAGGCGATATCCCTTACTATGTAGATTTACCAAGGTCTCTTTAACTCCTTCATTTAAAGGACAATTTAACGATGAAGGCTGATAAATGTCAATAAAATCATGTGAATATTCCTCAAATGATTTTTTTTCAAATGTAAGCCCTGCTTTTTTATAATATTCAATTATTGGAAACGTAAATATATCCTTATATCTTTCCTTTGTTATTTTGGCTTTGCCTGATTCAGCTAGCATTTTGTTTAAAATGTCATAACATAAATCAACATCATCTAATATTGTGCCATTAAAATCAAAAAAAATTGTTTTCATATCTTATTTAACCTTCATATTTCAACTTAACTTTATTTACTACTTCTTTAACTTTATCTATAACTATTTGAGGAGAATGCACCAAAGCTTTATCCCCACAGCCAAGTACAAATGCTACAATGTTATCTAGATTTTGCATTTTACATTTTAATATTGTAGTTTGTTCATCTACAATTTCAAGCACTTGATTTTTGCCATATATCCTTTCCTTAATTAAAGCGGCATATGGATTTTTAAACTCAATTTCAACATCAAAATATTCTCCATTATTTTTCATTCCAAACTGGTCTAAATAATCAGACTCATTAAATGTCTTCCATACTCTAAATTCATCATTTAATGTTTCTATACTTTCAATACGATTAAGCTTAAAATACCCTACATCATTTATAGTTTCATTAAATGCTAGCACATACCAAGCCAAATTGTACATATAAAGCTTATATGGATGAATGATGTGCTCACTAACCTTATTCTTGCTTGATAAATATTTTATTTTAACTTTATGTTTACTCTTTTGTGATCGTAATATACTATCATATCTTTCCTTTATCTCTTCATTCTTCATCGCAAGAGGAAAGCGATCTATAATCATTGGGAATTCATCATCACTTGATGTATATACACTATTTAAAACCTTACCAAGAGCGATATTGAATTCCTTTTTATCTAAAAAATCATAACGATTATTTAAATATTGGGATGCCTTGCTTAAAACACTTTTTTCCTCTTCCTTCAATTTGGGATTAGGAATAATCGACTCCTTATTTAATCGATATCCTCCACCAATTCCTCTAATAACCTCGATATCGTAGCCAGCATATTCTAATTCTTTTTTATATTCAACAATATTTCTAATGTTAGTTTCTAAAGAATCTGCTAATTCTTCTTTTGATACGATATCTCTAGATGCTAATATATTTAGCATTTTAATCGCAAGTGCAACCTTCAATTTCCTCACATCCTTTTTTTGGTAAAGTAGTTATAAATCACTACGATTATTATACTATTTGCCACATTTATATTCAAGAAAAAAAGCCCAAGAAATTCTTGAGCAATTTTATCTAGGACTATTATCATATAAGCATAATACATCTTTGTTCCATTTCCATATGCTTAAATTTTTTTCTTTTCTCTTCAAATATATTCTATGATATAACTACATACTTTCAGGTTTGTTATGATATTTATTATATGCTTTCTTCATTAGATTTTTCTTCTTCAATTTCATTATTTATTAGATACTTATCAAATCCTGAATTTTTTAAAGCTAAATAAATAGGTAAATAAACAACTGTAACACAAACCAATGTAACTACACCAGTTGTTAAATTAGAAGGTATCTTGATAATTGCATCTGCCATAGCTGTTGAAAAACCACTGGTAATGGAAACTAAAATAATTCTTACCCAGAATTCAAATATTGTATTAACTAAAACTGATATAGCAGTTACAGTAGCTACAACAGTGTAGATTCTTCTTTTACTAAGATCCTTGCCTTTTAAGTTAATATATATAACCCAAATCGTAACACCGATTAATAAAGCAGACAATATTCCCATAAAAATTGGGACTAGAATTGATATTTCAAATAGTTTTTTAGAATTACCAATACTAACCATATATCCTTTAGATGCGGATACAAGGTTATAGGCTGGATCAAATACTAACGTTTTAACAGTTTTATTTTTTTCATTAATATAGCTATAAATTGGATTTCCATTTGCATATAAAACAATAGTAAAAATACATATAGCCAAAAAAAGACCAGTTAAAGCATAAAGTGTAATCTTTGTAGTTTTATCCCTTTTTATTAATAGCTTAAATAAAATTCCAACAATAAATCCTAACAAAAACTTTGTAATAAATGTTCTTAATGTTGTAGTCCATACATAGCCTTGGGCTATATCATTTAATCCCATTCCTAAAGACCCACTAATTCCACCAATAACTCCACCACATAATAATCCTGCTAAAACACACGCAAAATTACCTAAATGAACTTTAGCCCCTGTTGGAAGTGGTACACTAACAAATGTTAGGGCAAATGTTAGGGCAGAAAATAATGCACATAGCACCATTTTATATATTAATTTCTTATTTCTTGTCATAGCTTTCTCCTCTTGATTAGTTTATATTTTTTATATATAATATTAAACAATAAATGTGGTTCCATTTAAAGAGCCAGTTTTGAAAAAATAAAAGGTACCAGATATGAAACTATTTACATTTGAATTTAAAAATAATAAACCCAAATATCAAGAGCTTGCTAGTTATATTGCAAACGAGATCAAAACTAAAAATATGAAAACCGATGAAGAATTACCATCTAAAAGAGTTTTATCATCTCATCTAGGAGTAAGCATTAATACAATTATTAATGCATATAACGTTTTACTGGATGAAGGATATATTTATTCAATTCCTAAAAAAGGATACTTTGTAGCTAACTTAAATATTGAAACTAAATCTAAAGCCCCTCATAGTCGCCAAAAAACTAATATTCAAAATGAAATAATCTACAACTTTACCACAAATGATGTAGATTCTACACTTACTCCTGCAAACACGCTTAAAAGAATATACAATGAGGTTTTAAATGATAGCTCATATTTAAAGAAAAGCGACTTTAAAGGAGACATTTTCTTAAGAGAAACAGTCAAAAATTATTTATATGAGGTTAAAGGGATAGATGTATCTGTCAATCAAATCATTATCTCATCAGGAATCGATACATTATTAAACCAAATTGTGGAGATAACTAATGCTAATACGATTGCGGTAGAAAACCCTGGCTATACAAAAATTGAAAAACTATTAATATCTGCCAAAAAGAATGTAATACCTACTTCCATCGATGAAAAAGGAATGACAATACCAAATGAGAAGGTTGATTTAATCTATCAAACACCATATAGCCAATTTCCATTAGGAATTAAAATGACACTTGAGAGAAAGAAAGAATTTATCAAATATGCAGTTTCAAACAGTGTATATATTATTGAAGATTCCTTCGATAGTGATTTTAAATTAACTCCCGGTATTACTAGCTCCTTATTTTCAATGTCTGAAAATGTTATCTATTTAGAATCATTCTCCAGAAGTATCGCTCCATCCTTTAGAATTAGCTTCATGGTTTTACCACTTCCTCTTTTAAACAAATATGATGAAAGATATCGTTTCTTTTCCAATCCTGTTTCAACTATAACTCAGCTTGTAATAGGTAAATATATTCAATCTGGCTATTATTTAAGTCATTTTAATAAAATACGAACAAACTATAGAAAAAAAAGAAAAATCATCATTGATGAGCTGGATAAAAACAAATTTGAAATAATATCATTTGAATCATATCTTGCAATTATAGTCAGACCTTACAATTACTATAAAAACTGGCGCCAAAAATGTAACGACAATAAGCTAGATATTCATATGATTAGCGACTTTATGTCGCATGGTGAGTCTAAATTACTAATGATTGGATATAGTTCTATTCCTCTTGATAAAATAAAAGACGGAATCAATATCCTTAATTCCATCTTCTAATCTTATTTAATTATTGTCTTAAAATATTTGCATGTAGCACTTCCACCATTACCCCTAGCATAAATACCATAGGTAGCACCAATCCAACGCCCAGCAGAAGCCAACATAGCTTCTGTTTTTTTACCGTTTGGAAGAATAAAATAATATCTTAAATCGTATATATTCTCGTTTTTCGCAACCAATTTAAACTTAATTGTATCAGCTTCTAAATAAGTTTTAAAAATACATTCATCATTTGAATTAAATGTTCCTTTGTAAAGTGATAAAGCTCTCTTACCATTTACACCTTCTACCTCTAAATAGCTATAAGTCATACCCATCATGGTAAATCCAACCTTATCACCATCCTTGATATTACTTAAATCCATTAAAGCCTCTACCCTAAAATTAAGTGCTGGAACCTTTTGAGTTAAAAGCTGTGGTACAAGATGAAGATTTTCTTCCTTAGTTTCAACACAATTTAAAACTAATCCTTCATTAAAGCTAAACCAATTATCCCTTCTATTTGCTTGAGTTTGCCAAATTAAAGATAATTTGTTCTTTTTAAAATCGTCCTTTAATGCTATTTTATAATTTGTTTTTTTATTAATTGGATATATTCCCTCAGAAACTGGAGCTCCAGCTAATAACAAATCTCCAGCTTTTCCACATATTGGCCAGTCATTATGCCATGTAACAGGCTCAAGGTGAACAATTCGACCATAAGCCCACATATCCTGAAAATGAATGAACGCCCAGTTATCGTTATCATCAATATCGATTAAAGCACCTTGGTGTGGTCCATTAATTTTAGTACCATTTTGCATTAATACTATTTTTGATTCATATGGACCATATATACTTTTACTTCTAAGTGCTACCTGCCAGCCACCCTTAACAGATCCTGCAGGTGCCATAATATAGTAATATCCATTACGGTAATTAAATTTAGGTCCTTCAATTGTTGGATTATTGTCATGCCCATCATATACAATTTGATAATCCTCTGAGATTTGATGTTCTAAATCTACACTGACCTCAAAAACACCAATACAGGAATTAAAGCCACATCTACTTTTAGCAAAACCAATTGCCATATAGCATTTATCGCCAACCCAAATTGGACATGGATCAATATATCCTTTACCAGGAATAACGCACCACATTTCTGACCATTTTTCCTTAGGATTTTTAGTTTTTGACACAAATATTCCACGATCAGGATCAGGAATTATACAATAATACCAGCCTTTGTGATATCTGATTGATGGAGCCCATAATCCTTCACCATGTCTAACTGAATCAAATTCCTTAAAAGGTAGAGTATCTACAACATAATTGATTATCTCCCATTCTACTAAGTTTTTAGAATGTAGAACTGGAATCCCTGGTACATAGTTAAAGCTTGAAGCGACCATGTAAAAATCAGATCCTACCCTTATTGCATCAGGATCAGAAAAATCATATTGTAAAATTGGGTTTGTATATTTTAATTCCATATGAATTAGCCTCCAAAAAAATATGTTAGAATACGGTTAATATTCTAACATATATTATTAATTATTATAGATAAATTTGTATTATTTTTTACAAGTTTTGACTATTTAAGGCTATTTATTAAATCCTTAACTTCATCCTTAAGGTCATCGCGCTTTAGTGCAAACTCAAGTGTGGCCTTAATAAAACCAATCTTAGAGCCAATGTCATAGCGTGCTCCATCTACTTCCATAGAATAAACAGACTCTTCTGCCATCATTCTTAAAATAGCATCTGTAAGCTGAATTTCATTTCCTGCTCCACGTGTTTGAGTCTCTAAATATTTAAAAATCGTTGGAGTTAAAATATATCTTCCTCCAATTGCTAAATTTGAAGGCGCATTTTCTAGCGCTGGCTTTTCTACAACTGACTCAAGCTTCTCTAATCTACCCGTCTCATTAGCACATGGCTTACATATACCATATTTAGAAACATCCTCATCCGCAACCTTTAATGTTCCTAAAATTGAAGATGATGTACTGTTATACGCATCAATTAATTGAGCAAGGGCAGGCTTTTCATTACCTACATATACATCATCACCTAAAAGAAGAGCAAAAGGTTCATTGCCAATAAATTCCTTAGCACATAGTACAGCATGTCCAAGTCCAAGCTGCTCATGTTGACGAACAAAATGGATATTTAGCTTTTTAGGTAATTCAGTAATTCTTGCAAGTTCCTTTGTTTTACCCTTTTGAGCTAGTTGATATTCTAGTTCAAAATTATTATCAAAATAATCAATAATAGAATTCTTATTTCCTGATACAATGATTAAAAATTCTTCAATACCACTTTCCATGGCTTCTCTTACAATGTACTCAATTGTAGGAGTATCAATAATTGGCAGCATTTCCTTAGCTACTGATTTTGTAACAGGTAAAAATCTAGTACCATATCCAGCTGCAGGTATTACAGCCTTTCTTATTTTTTTCATAATATAACTTCCTCACTTTTACTTAGTAAACATTATCATATTTAGTCTTTATTGTCAATATTTGCCTAATTTTCTAATCTTATTATTTCTATATATGCCATGAGAAATGGTCCTACACCTTTAGCGTCATTTTCAACTATTGGCTCTGATATGTAATATTCAAAGCTTCCATCACGCTTAGGGTCATTTCCAAGGCCAGCAAGTAAACATATTCCACCCAAATTAAAGCCATCATCACTCTTGGTTAGATATTTTTTACAAATACCATCAAAAATATCTAAACCTATTTTTTGATAATCTTTTGGTAATACACCTAACCTTACACCCTTTAATAATGCATAAGATATCATCGCAGAGCCTGACGTCTCAAGATAATTTCCTTCTCTTTCCTTCATATTTGGAACCTGCCAAAACATTTTAGAATCATTATCTTGATATAACAATATGCCATCAATTGCTTCTTTAAATAGATCAATATAAAACTTTTTATCTTGCGAAGCTGGATCAATAAAATCAATTACATCTATTAATGAAATAATATACCATCCCAATGCTCTAAGCCAATAGCCCTTTGATAATCCCGTTTCCTTATTTGCCCAAAATATTGTCCTGGATGGATCTAGCCCGTGATAATATAGCTTATCTTTTTCATTAAACATATATTTTCTTACATTCTCATACTGGTGTCTAATATCTCTATATTCAAGCTGATTGTTAAGCCTTGTTTCATATCTCATATAAAACGGTTGAGCCATATATAATCCATCTAACCAAATCTGGTGAGGATGACGAGGCTTATGCCAAAAATTACCCAAATAATTTCTTGGCTGATTAAATAACTGCTTATATGTATATTTTATCGCATTAATATATTTTTCATCCTTAGTATAATCATATAAATCAAAAAGAATACGTGATTCGCTTAAATCATCTAATGAATAATTTGAAGGGTCATACCCTTTTATTGAATTACCATCTGTAATAAAATAATTTGTATAATTTATAACAAAATCCAAATATTTCTTATCATTCTTTATTTTATATAATTCTAATAACGAAGTCATCATACAGCCATCAATATAATTCCAGCCCGCTTCTTTTCCCCTCATTACCTCTACATTCCAAATGGGATGAGTTGGCGTCGATTCTTTAATAAGCTTGTCTATATATTTTTCAATAGCCTCAATCATAATTTGTATATCCTTTCTTTTTACTTTAAAGCAAATAAAATGAGCCCAAATGCTAGGAATCCAACAAATGTTCTCATTTTACTTAATTTTTATTCTTTTTTATCTAAAGTATTATCTACTTGATTATTTGTATCAATTACCTCTTCATCCTTAGTCTCTAATACTTGATTATTTGTATCAATTACCTCTGCATCCTTTACTTCAGGAGAAACCTCGTCATATGCAAGATTTAGGACTAATTCAAAACGGTATCCTCGTACGTTTATTGTACGGTTTGTTCTAATTAAATGAAGTCCCTTAGCTTCTAATCCTTGGAATTCATATTTACCATTCTTGAATCTCTTAGCCAGTTTATAGTTATGATTAGCGTCAAGCTCAAATATCATCTTATCGCCATTGTCTTTAGTATATAATACAGAGACTTTATCAGTATATCCTACTGGTACGAAAGCTGTACATACTACATTAACCTCGTAGTCGTTATTAATCTCAACTTCATCTTTTTCTTTAGGCTTACGTTTACCAAATAAACGACTAAATAATGCAATAATACGACGTTTACCTACAAGTAAATCTCCAACAATAAGAATCACTAATGCATAAATAACAATTTGAACAATTGTCCAAATAGTACCTTTTTTACTAATACTAGAATTATCATATACTAAAAATCCATCTCCTGATTTAGCATCATAATCCTTTTTCCAGTTTTCATAGTCAGCCTCAAGCTTATCCTCATCCAAAGATTTACCAATGAAAACATCCTCATCAGATGTAACATTCTTATCTAGATAATATGTACCTTTACCATTAAAACCATATTCTACATCAATAGAACCATATTCAAACATAATTGATGTTAAAGCTTTGTCTGATGTAAATTCGATTTCAACGGCTGTTTTAGCACTAACATTGTATAAGCTAGAGTTTTCTTTTCTTGTAGCACCAGAAATCTTCATACCTTCTAAATCACTAGCATTAATTGTCATTGTACCATTAGAAAATGGAGTATATGTAATCTTTGTTCCAGCCTTAAATTCTGTGCAGTTTTCAGCTAAATTAGCTGTGCCACTTATTTTCATTTCAACATTAGTATAATATTGTTGAACATATCCAACATATGTATCAGTCAAATCATAGAAATCTGAGCTAAAATTCAAATTAAGTTCTGAATCTTTTCCAAATGTTAAATAGGCGTTCCCTTGATTATCAATAATAGTAAGCTTATTAATGCTATCTACACCAAATGATTCTAAATCTGATTTTAAAATCTCGAAATAAAAGAAATTAAGATCTGTAACATAATAGAATGATTCATTTTCAATTTCAAGCTTTTGATTTTTTTCTGGTTCGTTAATTAAAATACCTCTTTTATATTCGTCTTTACCTGATGAGTTTTGTGTAGCCTCATATTTGTAGTCTTTAGGATAGAAAACAAATCCAACATATGTTTGTTCAGCATATGAGCTGTTTGAGCCTGACTCTACAGGTTGGGCTGTGATTGACTCATAAATATAAGCCTTTGAGCCGTCCTCACCCTCAGTATATGCAACCTCATTTGCATTTACATATGGAGCATTTAATCTAGCGACCTCACTGTACTCTCCTGCACTAATATGTTTCTCAATAGCCTTCATGTACTGATTATATTGATTATATGAAGGTAGTACGAAGCATAGAATAATTCCTATTACAACTGCAAATGAATAATAAATAATTTTAAATACTTTAAATCGTTTCATGAATAATATCCTTTCTATATTCGCATAACACTATTATATATGAAAATAAATTTTTTTCAAGAAAATAAATAAGAACTCTTTACAAGCTAAATAATTTTTGCTATAATACTACTCGCTTATGGCGTACGTGGTGAAATGGTTAACACTCTGGTTTGTGGCACCAGCACTCGCAGGTTCGATTCCTGTCGTACGCCCCAAATAAGAATTAATGGTCTAGGTTAACTAGGCTTTTTTTATTTTCTGAATGTATTTTACCATATATGACTTCTATAATTATCGAATAATAATGTAAAATTAAAAATTATTTCTTTAATTACTCTTAAAAAACATTTATAATACATTTGGTGGTTTTATGTATTTAATATTTGACCTAGATGATACTTTACTAACATCTGATAAAAAAATAACTAAATATACCAAAAATGTTTTAAACAGATTGCAACAAAAAGGGCATCTTATCGTCATAAATAGTGCTAGATCCTATGAGTATTTAGAAGAATATGTTAATGAAATTAAGCCAAACTATTCTATATGTGACGGGGGAACAGAAATATTCAAATATGAAACCTTGATATACAAAAATCATATTTCTATGGAATTAGTTAACAAAGCTATTTCTTTATTTAAGGAGAATAATATTTCTACATTCTCTGTATTCAACAAAAAGCTATATACTCAAAATGTAGATTATATTTCTTTAAATAATATTGCAAGATACTATGATTTTTCTAAGCCTTTTAATATGAGTGCATCTAAAATAACATTTAAAACAGCAAATGAGGGGGTTGCAAATAATATTGCCCAAAAACTTAATTTAAAGCTGATTAAATACTTAAATGGCGAGTGGTACAGATTATCTTCCTCATCAAAGGAGCTAGGAAATCAAGCACTTTATAATCTTCTTAATGATAAAAATCCTATGAGTGTTTGTTTCGGAGATGATATTGGTGATATAGAAATGCTTGCAAGTGCTACAATAGGAGTTGCAATGAAGAATAGTGTGCCTGATGTCCTTACAAAAATTAAAGAAGTTACAAAATATGATAATAATTCAGATGGAGTTGCTAAATATCTAAGCGACCTAGAAAGAAAGGGTTTATTATAATGAAAAAAATATTAATGTTAACAACTGGTGGAACAATTTCTTCTGTTGAAACTGAAA
>CAMEKY010000046.1 GCA_945921565.1 uncultured Clostridium sp.
GAAAGAATAATTAAAGCTTGTTCAAATGAAGGTGACATAGTTTTAGATCCATTTAATGGTTCTGGAACTACATGTTATGTTGCAAAGAAATTAAATCGAAAATATATTGGTATAGAAAAAGATAAAGAGTTCTTTAATATTTCCAAAAGAAGAATAGATTCAATCTAATCTTCGGGATACCGAGGAGGTATCTTTAGCAATTATTTGAGAAAATAAAGCGTTAAGAGTATTGTAAATTTAATTTCAAAATTTTTTTTATAGAAAGTGTTGGTGATTTTTATGGCCTTTAGAGCAGAAGAAAGAAAAATTGATTATATGTTTTCTAGCGAAAAAATATATAATATTCCACCATTTCAAAGGAAATATGTATGGGAAAAAAAGCAATGGACACAGTTGATAGAAGATTTAATTTTAGCTATCAATAATAATGAAAAGCATTTTTTAGGAACATGTGTTATAGAAGAAACAAAAACAGGATTAAATATAATTGATGGACAGCAAAGACTTACAACTTTTTTTATATTGCTGTCCTGTATGTATATTTATTTAAATGATAGTATTTGCTGCATTGAAGAGCATTTAAAGCAAGATATGAAGGAGTATATAAAAAATATGCTAATTTGTAGAACTGGTCTTGCCCCTAAAAGGCCTAGAATTACTACAAAATATACTATTATTAATAAGTTAGTAGAATCTATTGATGATGGTAATGCGACTTCAAATACATTGAATGAATTATTGAAAGATGTTGAATCAGAGGAAGAAGTTATAAATGCATACAAATTTTTTATTGGTTTTATTTTTGATAAAAAAATATCAAAAGAACAACTTGATTTTGAATTTGTTAAATTATATGAATGGATTATTTCATGTAAAATAATAGAAGTTATTTCATCTAATTCTTCAGATGCATATAGTGTTTTTGAAATACTTAATGCTAGAGGTATTCAATTAACACAATTACAATTATTGAAATCTTATATGTACAAACATTTAAGAATATCTAAAAAAATAGTTACAGTTTATTCGAGATGGGGAGAATTAGAAAATCATCTAACTGATGTTGATGGAGATACTTTTTTATTTCATTCATTAAAGTGCATTGGAGGATATAAAAAACCTAAGATAAAAACCACTTATGAATGCATAGTGAAAAGTCATAAAAATTATTCCGAAAAACAGCAATTTACTTTTTTAGAAACTTTAATTAAATTTGCTAAAAAGTATAAAAATTATGAAAAAACTGATTTAGTATCAAATTCTCCGTTTAACCAACTCATTTCTTTTTGTTCTATTAAAGGTATAAAAGTATATAGACCATTGATTCTAGCAATAGATATGAAAAGTGATTTGCTTTCAGATAAGTTAGATTATGTTTATAATATTCTATATAAATTTGTTGTGTTAAATAATATTAGGAAAACATATTCGAACAAACTAGATGATGCCATTTCTGAATTATCAAATAGAATTATTCGTTCCGATGATTCGTTAGAAATTATTAAATTGTTTTTGACATTTATTTACAATCATAAGCATTTAGTTGACAAAAATGATTGTATAAATGATATTAGAGCAATTCAATACAGTAATAAAGCCGCTTCAGATAACAATAGTTCTAAATTTATAATAATGTTATTAAAAAAAATATATAATAAGGCACAAACTAATACAGATTTACCTATAGATTATTCACTAATAAGCGTTGAACACATTTTGAATGATAGTGAATTTGAAAAAAGTAAAATGAATTTAGGAAATCTACTATTGATAACTAAAAATATGAATGAACAACTAAAAAATTTATCTTATCTAGAAAAGAAAGCTATATATAAAACAAGTTCGATTGAATATGTGAAGGAATTTGAGAATAGCTATGAAAATTTCACGATAACAGATAGTATTAATCGTACAGCAAAACTTGCAGAAGATATATATAATTGTTTTGAATTGAGATTTAATGAAGTGAACGATGAGATAATTAAAATTACTAAGATAATGGAAATTAATAAAACTGGCATTATAAATGCCTCATACTTGGCAGATGTATGTTTTAGTGATTTTAAAGAAAAAATATTATTAAGACAAGATATAAGTGATAAAGAAAAAGAAAACTTGGTTTTAATGATTTCAAATTAAACTTATACTTTATTTTTTAAAATTTAAAAAAATTTGGGTTTAGAAACACCAAAAATAAAATTTTAAAATTGTTTTGCATGAACATTTTAGTTTTATCATCAAAAATGTTTTAATTTTAAGGAGTGGTAAAAATTATGGAACAATTTGATTCTTATTTATTGCAAGCCTTGTCAACAACAAGTTTAATTGTAGGACTTTCAAATAATCATTATTTAAATAGCAATCATTTTAAAAAAAATTAATTTTAATAACGAATCATTTAAGCAAATTATTTTTGATTCAGGTATTGGGAACCCTGCTACATTACAAATGTTCCTATATGCATTATTAGTTGCTTCTTATGAAATGGATAAGAAACATAAGTTGAATTTAGAATTTAAAGAACTTAATGGATTTATAGCGAGCATTATAATAACTGAAATATCAAATTATCTTGAAGATAATGAGTCTATAGATTATATTAGACATATAAGAAATTCCATTTCTCATTCAAAATGTATATTTTCAATTATTAATAGCTAAACAAATGTAACATTTAAGGACTCAAATAAAAAATATGAATACGAATTTACAATTAAAACAAGCGATGTAGGTTTATTGCTAGAAAAAATTCAAATGAAGATATTGAGATATCTTGAAGAAAAAACTATGAACATAAAATGATTTTTTCCCCACTGTTGCAAGGTACAGGCAAGAGCGTAATTGCAATTCAATTGCTATCTGCGTTAATAAAAGATAAAGGATACAATGCATTTTATGTTGCCAAAAGTGCGTATGTCAAAGAAAACTATCTAAAAAAATTAACAAGAGATATTCCTCAATATAAGTTTTTAAGGACTTTATTTATGGGATCGGGAAATTTTATGACCTCTTTATACAATGAATTTGATGTTTTACTAGTTGATGAAGCACATAGATTAACTGAAAAAACAAAGAGAGGACATTTATATTTAGGGGAAAACCAAATTAAAGAAATAATCAACGCAACTAAAACATCAGTATTCTTTATTGATGAGACTCAAAATATAGATATTAAAGATTTTGGTACAGTGCAAAATATTGTTAAGTATGCTGAAGAAGCTGGTGCCATTGTTCATATGGATAGTAAGTATGAATTACAATCTCAGTTTAGATGTAATGGCTCAGACGAATATATAGCATGGCTAAACGCAATTTTATACAATAAACAATTTATCCCATCAGACACAGATTTTGATTATGATATTCAAATATTTGATGATTTGACTGAAATGAAAGAAGCCATTGTTAAAAAGAATAATGAATCAAAAATGCCTTCAAGAATGTTGTCTGGCGATGTATTTGAATGGAAATCTATGAATGATAAGAATGCTATTGATATTAATATAGGAGATTTTCACGCACAATGGAATAAAACAAAAGCATTTGCTACAGATCCTAAATCTATTGATGAGGTTGGTTGTATACATACATCTCAAGGAATGGAATTTGAATATACTGGATTAATAGTGGCTGATGATTTATATTATGAAAATGGACAAGTTAAAACTAATTATCGTATGCATCCAGAACATGCTGGTGAATTCAGAAGACCACATCAAAAAAGAATATTTGTTGAAGATTTAGACCATATCGATAGTATTATTAGAAACACATATAAGGTTTTGTTTACAAGAGGTCAAAAGGGAACATACTTATATGTAATGGATTCAAGACTAAAGCATTACTTGCAAGAAAAAATTAATGAATTAAAAAAGGTTTGTTAATAAATTATATATACTTATTATTTCCTTACTATCTACATCCTCCTTAACAGGAGGATTTTTCATTTTATAATTTATCATTCCTTTAAATTAAATCTAAATTGTACTATAATAATTCATAGGAAACGGAGAGCGATACTATGAATCTATTCTTAAGCCTTGGCTTAATCTTATTACTAGGATTTTTAGGTGGTTATATTTTCGACAAAATAAAACTACCAAGACTAATATTTTACATATTTATAGGAATACTATTCGGACCATCAGTATTAAATCTATTTGATGAAACTTTATTAAATATGTCACCATATTTAAGACAAATAGCATTAGTTATAATCCTTACACGCTCAGGCTTATCCTTAAATATAGATGCACTTAAAAAAATAGGAAGACCAGCTATACTAATGTGCTTTATTCCGGCATGTATGGAAATGCTAGGAGTAGCTATCTTTGCTCCAATAATGTTTGATATAAGTATTTTTGAAGCCTTACTTTTAGGTAGTGTACTTGCTGCCGTATCGCCTGCAGTAGTAGTACCAAGAATGATAAAACTTCAAGAAAAAGGGTATGGTAGTACTAATAAGGTGCCAGAACTAATTATGGCGGGAGCATCCTGCGATGACATATTTGTAATTGTAATGTTTTATGCATTTAAAGGAACTGTAAGCGAATCTAAATTTAATATAACAATGCTATATCAAATACCTTTAAGCATTATATTAGGATTATTATTAGGTTTTATATTTGCGATAATACTAATATTTATATTCAAGAAATTTAAAACAAATACTGTTATAAAAACTACATTAATGCTAGGATTTTCATTCCTAATGATAGGAATAGAAAATATCTTAAAGCCATATATTAGTATCTCATCACTTCTTGGAATAATGCTTTTGGGAATATTACTCTTATATTCTTTGCGTGATACAGCAAAAGAAGTAAAGAAGAATTATGATGGACTTTGGTATGTATTTGAAATACTATTATTTGTTTTAGTTGGTGCTGCTGTAGATGTAAAATATGCCTTTTCATTAGATGGACTTAAGCTAATAGGATTACTCGCAATTAGTTTATCATTTAGAAGCTTAGGTGTTGCTATGTGTTTAATAAAAACACAGTTTAATCTTAAAGAAAAAATATTTGTTATAATATCATACCTACCTAAAGCTACAGTTCAAGCCTCAATTGGAGCCATTGCTTTCCAAGAAGGATTAGACTGTGGAATGCTTGTGCTTGTAGCCGCCGTAATCTCTATTCTAATAACAGCACCCCTTGGTGCTATATTAATGGATAATATCTATGATAAATTTCTTGAATTAAAAAAAGAATAGATAATATTTTACAAATTTTTGCTATTATAATATTTTATGATTTGTTTAGGTGAACTAAATGAATAAGAAAAAGATATGGATAATAGTAGTAGCTATAGTAATAATTATTATTTTAAGCTTTCAAACAAGTAAGACAAATGATACAGTGCAGGTTAGCGAAAGTGAAGTAATATATGATGAAGTATTAGAAATTTCATACACCTCAAATTTATTTTCTAAATGCGGACATTTTTTATCTAACCTTCTTGGTAAGATGGTAGAATATATATTTATTATAATAAACAAGATTGTAGGCTTTATATTTGGAATATAAATTGCTAAGAACATGATTATTTGTTATAATCTTCATAATAACAGGTGATTATATGACGAAAGTAATGGACTATTTAAGAAAATCATTTTATTTACCAATACTTGCTATAACATTAATAGTTATAGCGTTTATTGTTTCAAGCCCTAAGGAAGTATTTATAGGCTATAAGGATATTTTGATAAGCCCAAGTGGCTTGACAACAGATTTTATTGCGGTTGGGGGACTTGGAGCTGCATTATTTAATACGGCAATAATCATAATATGCAATTTAGCGTTAATAAGAGCACTAAATTTACGTATATCTGGTATTATTTACGCTGCATTATACATGATAATAGGGTTTTCATTTTATGGGAAAAATATTTTAAATACAATCCCTATATATTTAGGAGTATTTATCTATTCTAGATTCAACAAAGTTCCACTTAAAAATCTAATCATTTCCTTACTTTTTTCCTCAGGAATAGCTCCAGTAGTAAGCTATGTAATGTTTGGCTTTGGTATGAAGCTATATTTTTCTATTCCATTAGGACTTGGGTGTGGAATACTAGCGGGTATGCTTGTACCACCATTATCACTTCATACAATAAAGTTCCACCAAGGATACAACTTATTTAATGTTGGCTTTGCACTTGGGATAATAGCTATCGCATTTAACGGAATATTTCGTTTATTTGGGTATCAATTTAAGGCAAATTCGCAAATAAGCGCAGAACATAATTTATTTTTATATATTTTTTTAGGCGTATTAATTATAGGACTGGCTATATCGGCATTAGTCTTAGAACCTAAGGTAATATTTAAATTCCCATCACTTTTTCAAAGATCTGGACGATTAGTTAGTGATTATGCTAGAGATTATGGTAAATCACTTGTCATGCTAAATCAAGCAATGATTTTATCCTTAGAGGTATTTGTTTGTTTAATATTTAAGGTTAAGTTAAATGGTGCAATCTTTGGAACAATACTGGCAGTATCTGGATTTGCTGGTGCAGGTATGCATTTAAAAAATGTATTTATAATATATGTTGGTGCAGTTGCTATGGCATTACTTGCAAGGCAAGACATGGCAGCATCATCAACAATTATTGCAATATTATTTAGTGCAGCACTTGCACCAATTGCAGGTAGATATAATATTATTCCAGGAATTATTGCTGGTATGCTTCACGTTGCAATCGTACCACTTTGTGCAATTTTCCAAGGCGGAATTGATTTATATAATAATGGATTTGCGGCAGGATTTGCTGCATGTATAATTATTGCAATAATTGAAGCATTTAAGGAGGAGGAATAATTGTGAATTATCATGAATTAAAAAAAGATGCGAAAATTGTAGATGAAGTATTATTATATTTGCTTAAGCATAATGATGATGATATTTCAATAGATATTTCAAGAAATGAAGAAAGAATTATATTTACATTCAAATTAAATGCTTTAGATAATGAAGTTCTTTCTTATATGGATAAATATATTAATAAAGAGCGAGAAATTGAGGTTGAGGAGTATGGATGGGAGCTTATGGGTGAGTCTGGCTCTCAATCTGATTTAGGAATGGTAGGACTATTAATTGATAAAATGGTAATATCTAAAGAAGATGACCATTTAGTATTGAAATTAACTAGGTATTATAAAAAAAAGTAAAAACAGATGCCTTATAACTCTTTAATAAAATTGGTTTTTGTGGTATCATATTAACATATTTGGAGGCTTTATTATGACATTACCTAATAAATTAACAATTGCCAGAATCGCTGCTATTCCAGCAATGGTGGTTGTAGCTTGTATTCCTTATTTAAGGGAAAATACAATATTTGCATCTGTAACATTAGCAAATTTTATTAACATGCTGATATTTGTAGCTGCAGCTGTAACAGATTTTTTTGATGGTCAAATAGCAAGAAAGCATAATTTAGTTACTACATTTGGGAAATTTGCGGACCCACTTGCAGATAAAATGTTAGTACTTACAAGTTTTCTAATCCTAATGGAGCAGGGACTTCCAGTAACATTTGGCTCTGTTTCATTAAAAACTGTTCCAATGTGGGCTGTTGCAATCATCCTAGTAAGAGAATTAACTGTGTCAGGTGTAAGACTTGTTGCGGCGCAAAGGGGTGAGGTAATTGCAGCTGGATGGGCTGGCAAGGTAAAAACATTTGAAACAATGGTTGCGTTGTTTTTCTTATTCTTAGTTGGAACTCATCAGGTAATAGATGTTATTGCATTAGTTGGAATGTATATTTCTGTAATCTTAACAGTATATTCAGGAGCAGTTTATTTATATAATAGTAGAAAAATAATTTTTGAATCTATTTAAAATAAAACTAAAAATAGTCAAGAATTGGATATGTTATAATGGAGGTACTGTTTATGAACGAAAGAGAAGAAGCGTTAAATCAAGCACTTAAGCAAATTGAAAAGCAATATGGTAAAGGATCTGTAATGAAACTTGGCTCTGAGCCTGAGAAGATTGAGGTTATTTCATCTGGATCTATTTCCCTTGATAAAGCATTGGGCGTTGGTGGATATCCAAAGGGAAGAATTATTGAAATTTATGGTCCTGAGTCATCAGGAAAAACAACATTTGCTCTTCATGCAATTGCCGAGGCACAAAAAAATGGGGGCTTTGCAGCATTTATTGATGCGGAGCATGCCCTTGATCCAGTATATGCAAAGGCTTTAGGAGTAGATATTGAAAATTTGGTATTATCACAGCCTGACAATGGTGAACAAGCCTTAGAAATTGCAGAAGCCTTAATTAAGTCTGGTTCAATCGATGTCCTAGTTGTAGACTCAGTTGCTGCACTTGTTCCTGAGGTTGAACTAAATGGAGATATGGGTGATTCCCATGTCGGACTTCACGCAAGACTTATGTCTCAAGCAATGCGTAAGCTTTCTGGTATTATTTCTAAAACAAAGTGTGTTGCAATTTTTATTAATCAAATAAGAGAAAAGGTTGGAGTAATGTTTGGCAACCCTGAAACTACAACAGGTGGACGAGCATTAAAGTTCTATGCATCAGTTCGTCTAGAAATCAGACGTGGTGAGCAACTTAAGGATGGTTCCAATGCTATCGGAAATAAAACAACCATCAAGGTTGTTAAGAATAAGGTGGCACCACCATTTAGAACATGTGAGGTTGAAATCATTTATGGTGAAGGTATTTCATATTTAGGTGAGGTTGTGGATTTAGCATCAGATTATGGAATAATCGAAAAGTCAGGTTCTTGGTTTAGCTATAATGGTGAAAAGATTGGACAAGGTCGTGAACGAGCTAAGGAATACTTAAAAGATCATAGTGATGTTTGCCAAGAAATAGTCGAAAAAATTAAATCAATGTAATTTGGATAAACTCTACAGGAATGTGGAGTTTTTATTTATGCATTGAAATGAAAATAATTATTTTTTGTAAAAAGAAGTTAATTACAATTTTTTACAAATTATTCTATAAATCATGCTAAAATATTTTTGTAAATAGAAGTTATTTGTTACTTATTTTCATAAAATATAGTATAATTAATCTAGTCTAAGGAGTAGCAAATGGGAAAAGGAAGAGAATTAAACAAAAAAGTAATAAAATTGAAGATATTAGAATGGCTGAATGGGAAGCAGCTCACTAATGATGAATTATTAGGGATTCTGCAAATATTTACAAACAATATTTGTCATGATTATTTAAATGCATTACATATCAATGTAATGTTTAAAGAAATACCTGGAAATATTGCAGTCTTTAATAATGAGGATAGATGTATATATTTAAATCTAAAATATATGACAAATAAGGTGTTATTACTTGAAGCTTTATTGCATGAGTTAGAGCATTACTACCAGCTTTTATATGTATCAAATTATGATACACCAAAGGCTTTAAGGTGGAGAAATGAATTAAATAATTATATAGGTATAGAAAATCCTATTCATAATATGCTACAAGAAATTGAAATAGATGCTGAAGCATTCGCGGAGGTTGTTCTTTCATGTGAATTTGGGATAGAGTATAGAAATCCGGATTCTAATCTTCAAATGGTCATAGAAGAATATATTAATTCTGGTAATTTGTTAGATGAATAATTAAGATGTAAGATTAAAGTCGTTTTAATGGTCTTACATTTTTGTTCTTTTATAAAAAAATATTAATAGAAGAATTTGTGAAGTCTTCAGGCTTTTGAACACAAGCATAGAATGTGATTATTTATGGCTTAATAGGCATTATTGTAATTGTTCTTAATTTGAAAGTGGCACACTGGATAATTCATAGATTTACAAAAAAATATGAGGTGAAATAGTATGACAGTAGAAATTAGATACCAATCAAAAGGCGGAAATACCAAAGCAGTAGTTGAAGTAATTTCAAGCACTGTAGGTGTGCAAGCAGAATCGATAGATAGTAACATTAATGAGTATGTTGATAAAAATGTTGTGGCATGGGCACTCTGCATTAGGTTTAACTGGTGGGAAGCTTTCAAATAAACAAATTATTGAGATAGAAGAATTTACAAATAATGTATTAGAATCAATATAATAAATTTAAAAAGGATAAAATACTATAGAAGTCAAGTAGCATTTTGGCTTCTGTTTTTATGTATTTAATTTATTAAAAATTCATAGAATTATTAAGGTGAATCTATGAATAATTACAAGATACGAAGAAGAATATTGATTGTACTTTTACTATCAACCATTTGCTTTATAGCCTTAATAGGAAGACTATGCTATATAAATTTGTCTTTATCAGATTTTATAAATAAAAAAGCATATGAGCAATGGTCAAGAGATATTCCTATAAATAGTGGTAGAGGGAAAATATACGATAGAAATGGTAAGCTAATAGTTGGTAATAAGCAATCACTAACCCTTGTATCAATTAATAGACAAGTTAAGAACAAAGAATCAACAGCGTCCCTTTTAGCCTCTAAGCTAGGATGCGATTATAATAAGATATTAGCTCATCTAAATAAAAATGTGTCAGTTGAAATAATTAAACCAGAAGGAAGGCATATTGATATAGAACTGGCATCAGAAATAATGAAGTTAGATTTAGAAGGTATATATCTTGCGACTGACGCAGTTAGATATTATCCTTATATTGATTCTTTAGGTCAAACCTTAGGATTTACTAATATAGATAATGAGGGATTAACCGGGCTTGAATATGTATATAATGACTATTTAAAAGAAAATGATGGAGCACTAAAAATATATACGGATGCCAAAGGTAATCTAATGGATAATATGGTTTCATATTATAGTGGTGCAACTCCAGGACTTGATATATATTTAACAATAGATATTGAGGTTACTCAAATCTTAGACGCAATATTAAAACAGATTGTATTAAAATATGATCCAGAATCTATAATAGCAGGAGTCACAAATGTAAAAACAGGAGAAGTGCTTGCGATAAGTCAATATCCTTTTTATGATATAGAAAATTATAGGAATTATGATCAAGAAATATACAATAGAAATTTTTTAGTATGGAAAAGCTTTGAACCAGGTTCAACATTTAAAATTTGTACATATAGCGCAGGGCTTGAGGAAAATGTATTTGATTTTAATTCTTGTATTCACTGTGGAGGCTCAAGGACAATAGCCTCAAGTACAATTCATTGTTGGAAAAGAAGTGGTCATGGAGGATTAAATATGCTAGAGGTAATCCAAAATTCTTGCAACTGTGGTTTTATGGATATAGGCTCAAGGCTTGGTGTAACAAAACTAATGAAATATGTTAAAAATTACGGCTTTGGGACAAAAACTGGTATAGACTTGCTAGGAGAAAGTACAGGTATATTATTTAATGAAAATTATATGGGTCCTGTAGAACTTGCAACTGCGTCCTTTGGTCAAGGAAATAGTGTTACGCCTATTCAGCTAATGATGTGTATGGGAGCGTGCGTTAATGGAGGTAATTTAATGCAGCCATATGTTCTTAAATATTGTGCAGATCAATCAGGAGCTATTGTATATGAGAGTGAAAGTAAAGTGAAAAGAAGAGTAATAAGTGAAGAAACAAGCAAAAAAATGAGGTATGCCTTAGAGTCAGTAGTTGCAGCTGGGACAGGACGTAATGCATACGTCAACGGATACAGAGTAGGTGCAAAAACAGGTACAGCTCAAACAGTTGATGAAAATGGTCATTACTCAAACTCAAAATATATCTTATCAATGTTAGGCGCTGCACCTATGAATGATCCTGAAGTATGTGTATATTTAGCAATAGAAGCTCCAAAGAATACTGTTCAATATGCTGGAGTTGTAGTAGCTCCTATAATGGCTGAAATATGTGAGCAAATTCTTCCAGAGCTTAATATTAAGCAAGATTACGAAAACGCAATGGAGAAGCAATATCGTTACTATATTGATGAAAAGTATTATACGGTAGAGGATTATATTGGATTATATAAAAAAACTATAGTTAAAAAATATGACTATAATTATTTGTTCTTGGGTAGTGGAGATAAGGTAATAGATCAATCACCTGCAAAGGGAACTAAGATTAAACAAGGTGGTACTATTATATTATATTTAGGATAATTTTCCTAGAAAATAAATTTATAAGAAAAATATAATTATATATAAGTTCTAAATAAAAAATAAAGCTCAATACGATGTTGAGTTTATTCATTTACGAGTTAGGCTTGTTTTCTATATTTTGGTTAATAAAACTATTAAAAATTATTTCATTAACTATTATTCGACATTAAAAAATGATATAATCAAACGGATGGAAGGTGTGATTCTAATGCATTATGAAGAAAATGAAGCAGTTGAATTAAAATCAAATATTACAGATGAAGTTAAAGCTGAAATTGTTGCATTTTTAAATAGCAATCTTAATGGAACAATTTTTATTGGTGTAGATGATTTTGGAAAAACTTTATCCCTTTCTCAAAAAGAACTAGATAAATTGATTCAAAAATAATTAATTGGATAAGAGATCTCCCGGTTATCTCCCGGTTATCTCCCGGTTATCTTCCGGTTATCTCCCGGTTATCTTCCGGCTTAAGTAATTATAAATATAATAATTAAACAGGATATTAGGCTTATATGCTTTAAATATCCTATTTTTATTTTTATTGTAATAGTTTATAGCTAAATAAAAACATTTAATTTATAAAACTTAAAAATTCAAATCTGTTTATATTCTTAAAAATACTAAAGTGTAAGGCTTGTTTTCTATATTTTAGCAAAAATTATTAAATTATCTTTTTTAAAGGAAATAATTGTGGTATAATTATACCATAAAAAGGATATGATAACTTACGGAGGAAATTTTATGCAAATTATACCTAAAATATTACCTATTAATGAATTAAAAAATACAGCTAATATTTCTAAAACTTGTAAGGAAAGTGATACACCTATCGTCATTACAAAAAACGGATATAGTGATATGGTCATTATGAGTGTAGAATTATATGAAAAAACAATTGCAAAAATTCAAGCTGCAATTTTACTTAATGAGGCACTTAATGACCCTAAAAGAAGTGAAGGAGCAGTAGAGTTAAATTCTTTTATTAAAGGATTAGTTCAAAATGAATAATAAGTATAAAATTATCATTGAAAAATACGCTCAAGAGGATTTAGAAAATATTTATAATTATATTAAAGATGATTTAGTGAATACGGATGCCGCAGTAAAATTATTAAATAAGTTTAGTGATAAATTTGAAACTATTTCAATGTTTCCGGATAGTTCGCCATTGTTAGATAATGAGTATATTAGTAATAAGAATATTAGGAAGCTTTTAGTAGATAAATATATTGCTTTTTACGAAGTTGATCATTCTAATAAAGAAGTGAAAATAATAAGAATATTATATGGCATGATGAATTATATTGATATATTATGATTTTTTATGGAGTATTAATAATTTCTTTAAAATATTAATTAAGTCTTAGATAAAAATCTAAGATTTTTTTATTATGTTAGGCGAATGCCTCACATAAAAACCGCCTGCTATGCAGGTGAGA
>CAMEKY010000047.1 GCA_945921565.1 uncultured Clostridium sp.
ACTTAAAAGAATGATAATTAAGAAAATGAGAAATATTAATCCTTGTTTGTATTTCAAAGCACCACTTTATTGTAAAAGCAGTGTCGAATTAGGATCTTCGGTTTATGCAGTTTCCTTTGAAAATGATATTCAAAAGGAGATTTATGATCTAATAAAAAGAGGCTATAGCTATCAAGAGGTAGCTATGCTGTTAAATACAACAATAAAAAATATATATTATCAGCTTAGAAGAATGAAGGATATAACCCTAAAACATCAAAAAAAGCTGATTTAACAAGTATTAAAGGCTTTTTAACTTGACTATTTTATAAACTTATACTAAAATTAATAAGTAAACACTATAAAAGGTGGTTTTTTAATCATGAGAGAAAAAATAACTTTGGTCTGTGAGGAATGCTTAAGTCGTAATTACCAAACTACGAAAAATAAAGCTACTACAACAGAAAGATTAGAATTTAAGAAGTTTTGCCCTAGATGTAATAAATATACAACTCATAGGGAAACAAAATAATTAGGAGGCTTATTATGGCAATTAAAGAGAAACAAGAAGAAACTCGTAGTAGATTAATGGAATATCTATCAACTGAACATAAATGGGAGAATTTTTTATTTGTATTTTTATCAGTTGCGGTTCTTATTTTAGGAGTATTTATCTTAAATGGTACTTTAGAGATTAAATCAACAGTTCCAATTATTGGTTCATTCCCTACTACATTCGCAATTATAGTTACTTCACTTGCGGCGCTTAGTTTAGTGTATGCACTTTACCCATTTGTTAAGGTTGCATTCCCTGAATTTAAGAAAGTCAGCTGGCCTACAATGCCATTATTCATTGGAAATACAATCAAGGTATTTATTTTCTTAATTATATTTACATTATTATACTTAATGTATGATGTACTTGTTAGTGAATTAATTAAGGGTATATTGAATATTAAATAGTTGAGGTTTAGTTTATGAGTAAAAAATGGTATATTGTACAAACTTATTCAGGTCAAGAAAATTCTGTTAAGGATGACCTTGAGCGTCGTATTGAGTCAATGGGATTTCAAGATAAGATTTATCAAATTCTAAGCCCAGATGAGGAATATGAAGAAACTAAAAAAGATGGTAAAAAGGTTGTTAAAACTCGTAAGATGTTCCCAGGATATGTTTTTGTTGAGATGGAAGTTGATAAGGAAGTAGACGAAAGAGCTTGGTTTATGGTTCGTAACACACCAAAGGTTACCGGATTCTTAGGCTCTTCAGGAAACGGTACAAAACCAAACCCTGTTCCACAATCTGAAATGAATGAAATTTTAATGCGTATTGGTAAGCTTGAAAAGCCAGTTTATGATTTAGCTCCTGGAGATAGGGTTTTAATTACATCTGGACCATGGAGAGACACTGTAGCTTCAATTTCTGCGGTTAATCTAGAAAAGAAGATTGTAACTGTATTAGTTGAAATGTTTGGTCGTTTAACACCAAATGAATTATCAATAGAATCAGTTAAGAAAATAGAAAAAGAAGCGTAAGATTTTACGTTTCTTTTTTCAAATTAAGGAGGTAATTTTGTGGGAAAAGCAAAGAAACTATATTTGGTTATTTTATTAACCTTAATTATCAATGATGTATGTTTATACATAAGGCATTTATCTTCATCTAAGCCTCACAAGATTATATCCTTTGATTTGATTGTTACAAGGTTTGATAGTGGTATTGTTGTTAATTATTCTATAATATTTGTTTTATTCATTAGCTTCATATATTTTGTAGTAAATTTTTTTAAATCCGATAATAAATAAAGCCGAGGTTTTTTTGACCTCGGTTTTGAAATTAATAGTGCTATATAGGGCTATTACGATTCATATTTACTATCATTTGGCTCGTATAATGATATTTTACTATAATATCTTTTATCGCATGTAAGGGTAATTTGATATCCCGAATCTAGGCTAACTTGAGAGATTATTTTGGCATTGTTGCGAACATAATTAAGCATTTTACCATCAGAATAGGGAATCAATACCGTTGTATTTATCATATCGCTATTTAAATAATTTGTAATGTATTTAAGAAGTTTATCAATATTGTGCTTTGTTTTTGCAGAAAATTCAATTGAATCAATACCATTAACAGAAGGCTTTTGCTCGCACAAATCAATTTTATTTAATAGAATTAGCATTTTTTTATCTGAAACATCTAAATCTTGTAGCACCTGCATAGTTGTTTGAAATTCCATATATGCATATTTAGATGAAGCGTCTAAAACGTGAATGATAAGATCTGCCTCAGCAACCTCCATCAAAGTTTCTTTAAAGGAATTAACTAGATGGTGAGGAAGCTTTGACACAAAGCCTATAGTGTCAGTAAGAAGAAAGCTGGTTTGATTATAATCAATTCGTCTAACTGATGTATCTAGTGTTGCAAAAAGCTGATTCTTTGCATAAACCATTTTATCTATATCTTTGTTAGTATATTCAATTATAGAATTTAAAGTACTTGATTTGCCAGCGTTTGTATAGCCTACAAGAGCTACGGTTTTTATCCCATCCTTTTTTCTTCTTTGAATAACTCTACTTTTCATTCTATGCTCTTCCTCAAGAGCTTTTTCAATTCGATTTATATCATTTAATGTCTTCCTTCTATCTAGCTCAAGCTGAGTTTCACCACTACCCTTATCACCTGCTCTTTGTCTATCAAATCCCTCTCTTATGGAAGAAAGCCTTGGATATAAGTATTTTAAATTTGCAAGTTTTATCTCGAGCTTAGATGATGTGGTATGGGCATGATTTAAGAAAATCTCTAATATAATTGATGAACGATCGAGAATCTCTAGTTGTAAAATCTCTTGAATATTTTTATACATAAGAGGAGATAGCTCATCATTAAATATTACAACATCCGCCTCTAGCATTTTTACCTCTACTAAAATTTCACTAAGCTTTCCACTACCAACATAGGTGTATTTATTGATAGACCCCTTTTGTGTAATTTTTAAAGCTGTTGTTATACCTATTTCGCCCGCTAGAGTACTAAGCTCATTTAAGGAGTAATCTATATCATATAAATCGTCTTTATTATCTATTCCAACTAATATAGCTTTTTTCATATAATCACCCATTTCCTTGTTCATTAGTCTTTACAAGCATATAAATTATTATAGCATAATTACTTTAAATTGTATGAAAATAATCTTTATTTCATATACTATAGGGCGAGGTGGTATTAAATGTACGACTTTAGTATGTCAGTTTTAGAGGTTATAAACCATGCTTTAGAAAGATCTATAGCTTCTGGTCATGAAACACTTGGGAGTGAATATCTTCTATCAGAAATGGCCAAAATAGAGGATGGTATTTTTCACTTTTTAATGAATGAATATAATGTTGATGTAAGTGAGGTGGAGGAAGAAACTAGAAGAATTATTGTATTAAGAAACACAAGCGATAAATATAGCAATGCCCTTACAAAAATATTAGATACAGCCTCAAACGTATCATATGGAAAAATAAAAGAGGAGCATTTGCTTTATGGAATATTAGAAACAAAGGAATCAATTGGATACAAAATTATAATGGCTCTTGGATTATCTCCTCAGGATTTGTTGCTAGATTTGAAGGAAATATATGATTTTAAGGAACAAGAAATGGAAATAAAATATACCCTAAATTTAACCAAAAAAGCTAAAGAAGGTTTGTTAGATGGACTATATGAATATGACGAATATTTAAAAAGGATGCTTGTTATTTTAAATAAAAAATATAAGAATAATCCTTTAATTGTTGGTGAGGCAGGAGTAGGTAAAACAGCATTAGTAGAGGGATTTGCAAAATATAGCTATGAAAATAATTTAAACTATGAGGTATTGAGCCTAAATTTAAGCCAAATGCTATCAAACACAAAATATCGTGGAGATTTTGAATCAAGGCTAGATGAGGCAATGAAATATATTACTTCTAATTCTAATGTAATCTTATTTATTGATGAGGTGCATACAATCATAGGAACAGGCTCCTCAGAAAATAGTTTAGATGTTGCGAATATATTAAAGCCATATTTAGCTAGATCAGATATAAAAATAATAGGCGCTACAACTTTAGATGAATATCAAAAAACAATATTCAAGGATAAGGCCTTAAGGCGAAGGTTTGATCAAATAATATTACATGAGCCTTCACTTGAGGTTACAAATAGGATTATGCTAGGAATAAAAGCGTCATATGAAAAATATCATAAGATAGCGATTTCTGATGATGTAATAAATTATTTATGCAAGGAATCGGATAGAAAAATATTAAATAAGGCTCGTCCTGATAAATGTATAGATATTTTAGATGAGATGATGAGCTATGCTAAAATAAATAAGCTAGATATAACATGCTCCTTAGTTGATAAGATAATTGAAGAAAGAATTGGTGTCGCCGCTAAGAATAATAGATACCATTATGATGGTATTAACAAATTGATATTTCTTAAGGAAAATCATTTAAAGGAGGAAAAAAAGTATAATTATCATATTGCCATAAATGAAAATGAAGTATCGCTTGAATATCTAAAGAATGATTTAAAAATGCTGCTTGGAATCAATGATGAAATGATATTAACCCTAGATGCCAAGCAGTACCATGACCCATCCACTATGCAATCACTAATAGGAGCACCTCCAGGGTATGTTGGGTATGAGGAGGAAGGCATATTATCTGGCCATATCCTAAAATATCCTTTATCATTATTAATAATTCAAAACGCTTTTTCATTATCAGGTTCGTTAAAAAGACTACTTGATTCAATCATATCTTATGGCTACTTTTATGATAATAAGGGTAATAAAATAGGTACTAAGCATTTAGTTATTTTAGATATTATTAATCATAATGAATCTTCAAGATTAGGCTTTAGGGGTGATGTAAAGAAGGAACAATTAGATTATGATTTAGTGATTGACGATAATCCGAAATCAACCTTAAATGATTTATATGAAGAAATATTTGCAAGATATAAACTTCCGCTTCACTTAGATTTTTCTGTTATGACTAAGCATAAAAACAGATTAAATCAAATACTATATGAAGTGATTAGTCATCATGATAAAACTTCATATAGTATAGTTCTTGATGGGGATGAAATAAGTCTTAAGGCGTAGGCTAAATCAAATAGCAAATAATTTGGACGGTTTATACCGTTCTTTTTCTTTTTTCTATTTATTCTAATTTTAAAATTTGCTATAATAATGGAAGAAAGCTGGTGTTACTATGTGGGATACTATTTTAGATTTTTTTAAAAGCAATTATGCATATCTAATAGAAGGCTATTTAATTTTTATAGTAATCTTTGTAGTGATGCGATATTCATTCAAAAATAAGAAGGCATTTAGCTTTTTAGTTCTTTATTTTATAATGCTTGGAATATTATTTTTAACATATAAGCTAGAGTATAGAGTGGCATATAATGTTTATAAATATGTTTGTCTTATCTATCCTGTTGTTATTGTTATACTACTTGCGCCAGACATCAGAAGAGCATTAGATTCGATTCATAAATCGGAAAAGAAAATTGAGCAGTTTTTATCCTCAAGCGATAAAACAAAAAATGAAATAGCAGATGCTTGTATGTATTTATCAAGCAAAAAAATTGGTGCATTAATTACAATTGAAAAGCATAATTCGTTAGACCAATATGCTCAAAAGGCTATTATTCTTGATAGTGAGGTATCAAAAGAATTGCTAATTAATATATTTACTCCACTAACTCCGCTTCATGATGGTGCAGTTATTATTAGAGGAAATAGAATAAGATGTGCTGGTGCCTATTATGTTTTAACTCAGCATGAGGATTTGGATAAAACAACTGGATCTCGTCACCGTGCTGGATTAGGTATTTCTGAGGTTTCGGACTCATTAACTATCATTTGTTCAGAGGAAACAGGTACAATTTCGATAGCTATAGAGGGAATGATGATTAAAATAAGTGACCGTGAAAAGTTGCTGGAATATTTGGAATTATTCTTAAAATAGGAGGGGTTAGATATGAATATTTTAAAAAAAGTGATAAGCTTTATATTTAATCCTTTAGCAAATTTATTTAAGATTGATGCTCATGTTGAGCCAGATTCAATCGATAAGAAGCATATTATTGTTGGCATAATATCAGTACTTGCTGTAGTTGGAATAATGGTGATATGCTATATGTTTATATTTTAGTAGGTGAGATTGTGGAACTATATGCTGTTATAGGTGTCTTAGCTTTGGCGGTATTTTTATTTATTATTTATATCAAGGACGCTTATTTTGAAAAAAAAATAAATATTGTAAGATTTATATTTTCTGGAACAATCATTGTTGTAGCATTGCTATATTTGATTGTATTTTATTCAATGATTAAGGATGATAGAAGTATTTTAGATATAATTGATTATGTATGTTACGGTATTTTTGCTTTAGAGGCTATAGCTTATTTCCTAGTTGGATATAAGGGGGTTACAAATAAGTATTTGTATAAGGAATATTTAAAGATAGTAGAAAATGATAGAATATATATCCTACTAGATAAAAATGATAGAATTAAAGCAGCTTCAAAAAGTATATTAGAGGCTATGCTTGAGGTTAATAAAAAGGTTATCGGAAGGAATTTCTTTGATATTTTTGACTCAATGTATAAGGTGTGTCAAATTAATGATCAAGCATTTTCTAATAAAGATTTAAGAAGAATGTTTTTTATGCTAAATGAACAAACTAAATCAACAGTTATTAAAAGAGAAATTAAGACTTATGATATGGATAATAATCCAGTGATAATTAGCCTAAGCGACCATGTTATTTGCGAAAATGGAAAGTATATGGGGCATATTTTACTGGGACAAGAGCATAGTCAGGATACGATGCTAAATGTTGAGGCTAAGCTAAAGGATAATGAGGAGAATTTAGATAATATTAAGCTTAAATTCCAAGCACAGCTTGAGTTAACTAATGAAGCAATTATGTTTTACAATATTGATAAGGGATATATTTGGGCAAACGATATATTTGTAAGTATGCTCCATCTTAATGAAAACACAATCTCTATGGAAAGATATTTAAGTCTTATCAATCCTCAAGAGGTCGAATATTATAAGAGTACAATTGCATCATTGACCGCGGCTAATCCAAACTACGAAATTAGATTTAGATTGCTAGTTGGTGCCACATATGTTTATGTATGTGAAAGAGGAAAGCGTTTATTCGATTCATCATCTAATGAAATTATTAGCTATCTTGAATTTATCAATTCTAATCACTATGAAAGAAGTAACATTCCAGAGCTCGATAATGTTAAATCAATGTCTGAGCTTGTGATTGCGATAAACAGCCTTTATAAGCAATCTCGTACATTCCAGCTTGTTACATTTAGAATTGATAATATTAAAGATTTAAATGATGAATATGGACGTGATATGGGAAATATGGTAATGGCTGAGTATATGAAGGCAATAATCAAAAATTTTGTCGATGACGGAATGATTTATCGTGTTTCAGGGCTTGAATTCTCATTTATTATTACTGATTACAGAAAGATGGATATATTATCTCGTACTTTAAAAAGAGATGATAAGCTTCTTAAGGCATCAATGAAATACGGCAGTGAAATTATTACTACCGATGTATATATGGGAATTGCCTTATCAAGCGATGTGATTAATTCATCAATGCTAATTGAAGCTGCTAGAAAGGCTTTAAAAACTGCCCTTCTTGATCAGGTATCAACAAATTACATATATTATAAAGATATAAAATGATGAGGAAAGATGAGGCTAGAATTCTAGCTAAAAATACACGACAAACATTAAAGTGTGATAAGAGCAGAATAAAATCCTTAATAGCTCCATACTTAAGAGACGTAAAGAATGTTGGCATTTATTATCCACTTTCATATGAAATAGATTTATTATTTTTGGAGGAGGAATATCCAAATATTAACTTTGTCTTCCCTGCAATAGTAGGTTATAATATGGTGTTTAAAGACCACAAGGATGGTTTTAAAAAAGGACCATTTAATACTTTTGAGCCTATTGGAAGCGAGATTCCTAAACAAAACATCGATTTAATCATTACTCCTTTACTTGCGATAAATCCTAAGTCATATCGATTAGGATATGGGAAGGGTTATTATGATAGATATCTATGTGACTATAGTGGTAAAACATTAGCCATTATTCATAAGGAGCTTTTACTAGATTTTAAGGAAGATAAACATGATGTGAAAATAAAAGAGGTGATTTATTTATGACAACAGTAATTTTATTAATGGCAGGGCTTGGGTCGCGACTTAAAGCTTCAAAAAATAAAATGCTCGTAAAAATAAATGATAAGCCTCTTTATTTTTATATTTTAGAAAAATTTAAGCGTCATAAATGTGAAATTATTTTGGTTGTATCAAAAAATGATTATGATTATTTTAATTCCTTAAATTTAGGATATAAAATTGTAATTGGTGGTGCCTCAAGACAAGAAAGTGTGCTAAATGGACTTAAAGAGGTAAGAACAGATAGAGTTTTAATTCATGATGGGGCAAGAATTCTTCTTAGTGATAGAATCATTGATGAATGCCTTGAAAATGATTATGACGCCTATTTTGTGGCTACTAAAGTTATAAATACTATTAGGTATAATAAGGACAATGATTTTAAAACATTAAATCGTGATAAGTTACTTTCTGTCCAAACTCCTCAAGGGGGAAAAACTAAACTATTTTTAGAAGCGGCTTTGAAAAACGAGGCTAGATTGGCCGAATTTACAGATGATATTAGTATGCTTAAAGATGTGGATATAAACGTAATTTTAGGCGATGAAAAAAATATTAAGGTGACAACGCCTAACGATTTATCACTTGCTAAATTTTATTTAGAAATGGAGGGACTGATATGATTAGAATAGGACATGCATGGGATACTCACAAGCTAGTTGAAAATAGAGATTTATTTTTAGGTGGGATAAAGGTAGAATCTAAATTAGGTCTCCTTGGTCATAGTGATGCGGATGTTGTGCTGCATGCTGTTTCAGAATCAATGCTTGGGGCATTAGCATTAGGCGATTTAGGAACCTTTTATCCTGACAATAGCGAAAAAACTTTAGGTATGGATTCGAAGGTAATCCTTAAAGAATGCTATAAAAGAGTGTTAGAAAATGGCTTTCATTTAGTGAATTTAGATTTAACGATTTATTCACAAAATATTCGAATTAGTCCCATAAGAGAAGAAATCAGAAAATCTATAGCTAGCATTTTAGGTATTAATGTTCAGTATGTATCTGTTAAGGCTACAACATATGAAAAAATGGGCTTTATAGGTAGAGGAGAAGCATTAGCGTGTGAGTGCGTTTGTTTAGTAGAAAATTAGTAAAGAGGTAGTAAGTATGTTTTTGTTTAATATTTGGAAATTAAGTCAGACGCAATCTTATATTGTGATTGGACTAGCTGCTGTAGCATTTTTATGCTTAATAGGTATAATTGTTCTTAGTGTTAAAAGTAAGAATGCTACAAAAAATGAAATTGTAAATGAGAATAAGCCAGTTGAGGATATTCAAATTGCCGAAGAAAAAGAGGTTAATAATGTTGAAAACCAAAATCTTGATAATGAAACTGAAGCTTTAAAGCAAGCAACTGATGAGGCAAATAAAGATAACACTGATAGTGATTCTACTGATGTGAGTGAGGCTTCTATTTTAAATCAAACAAATAATGTAGAAAATGTTGAGTCTGATGAGGCGAATGATATTAGTGCAGATTCTTTAGAACAAAAAAATGAAGAAAATAATGAAGGGATTGAAGAGAATTCTCAAAACCAAGATGATACTCCGGATTTATCTAATATAAAGACAATTACAAAGACTAATTCATTTATCAAGGTTAGCTATTTAAAATCATATAGAGCTAAGGTTTCAATGGCCCTAGATACAGTAAGAGATTATTATAGAATAATTAAAGAGCATTGCTTAAAATACGGCTTAAAATCAAGAATGTCTTGGGGCTGCGAAACAATATATAAAGGAAGAAAAGCGTATTTAAAATTAACAATCAGAGGAAAGAATTTAAATGTAAATTTAGCTTTAAATCCAAATGATTTTGAAAATACAAAATATTTTTATAAGGATACAAGTGACTCTAAGAAGTATGAAATGGTACCAATGAGAGTGAAGGTAAAATCATCAAGAAGCCTAAAGTATGCACTTGAGCTTATCGATATTATGATGCAAAATGCAGGCCTTGAACAAAATGAGAAATACTCAATTGAATTTGAGGTAGAGGGACAAAGAAGTCTTGATGAGAACCTAAAGCTTGGTTTGATTAAAAAGGTTGAAAGCATTGTTGAGGACGAAAAGCTAATTCATAATAATTTGGAGGATGAATTAGAGGATGAAGATGATGAGGAAGACAATGATGAGGATGAGATGGAAGAGAATACAGAAGCTAAAGCCGATTCATCTATGCCTTTAGTTCTTGTTAATTATCTTAAGTCATTTAGAGCAAAGCTATCAATGGCCAGCGAGGATGCCAGGTCTTATTATGAAATAGTAAAAAATCACTTATTAAGCTATAAATTGAAATCAAGAATGTCTTGGGGCTGCGAAACAATATATAAGGGAAGAATTCCTTACGCAAAGCTTACAATCAGAGGAAAAAATCTAAATGTAAATTTAGCTCTAAATCCAAATGATTTTGAAAACACAAAATATTATTTTAAGGATACACGTGATTCTAAGAAGTATGAAATGGTACCAATGAGGGTAAAGGTGAAATCACCAAGAAGCCTAAAGTATGCACTTGAGCTTATCGATATTATGATGGCTAATAATAATTTTAAAAAGAATGAAGCATATGAAACTATTAATACTGCAGAGCCTATAAGGTCATTTGATGCTAATTTAGCATTAGGATTAATTAAAAAGGTAAAGGGAAGAAAGGCTTCACTTGAAGAAATTGTAGAAAATAGAATTTCAGATGAGGTTGAAGGTGACTCATATCAGGATGATTATCCTGATGATATGGACGAGCTAGTAATTGATAGTGAAATCCTAGAGATGGTTTGGGAAATTGTTGGAACACATCCTAAAAAGGGTAAAAAAAGCATCATAAACTTAGATGATATTAATGCTGCATATGAGGATAATGAAATTGTATCTAAGGATTCCCTTAAGGAGAAAAAGCTTATATCATCTAATATTGGTCAGGTAAAATGCTTAGCAAGAGGAAGGTTAAGCAAAGCGCTTATTTTTCAGCTAGAGGATTATAGCTTGCAAGCGATAGAAAAGATTTTATTAAGTGGTGGAGAAATTAGATAAAAAAATATGCATGTACAATTTTGTATGTGCATTTTTTTTCAATATCCGATAGCTAAAATTATAATTATGTAAAAGTATTTAGGAAATTAAAAGATATTTTAGGAGGAATATATTCATATTTTTCAAATTATCTAGATTAAAATATGACATATTTTTAAACACCAATAGTTAAGTTCTAATTTATTAATAAAAATAATATTTTTTAACAATAAATGTCTTAAATTAGAATATAATTGCATATATAATAATGGTGATTTTTTGGAACAGCTTATAATACATAATCATTCATTTAATAAGATAAAGGTGGAACTTCCTAAAACAACCTTATTGATTATTTCAAATGAAAAGGGCTTTATAATGTGTGGAGCATTAAATGTTGAGGTATATAACACAAAGCAAATGAAGGAAAGAGGAGTAATTTGTGCAAGTGTCAGAGGAGTAAAAACTTTTGATGAAATGCTTGCGGGGACATTATATGATGTATCAGACAAATTTAGTGAAATAGGAGCTTACAAAGGAATGTCTGTATATGAGGCTTTGGCGCTTCTTATTTAAAAGAAGGAGGTTAATCCTCCTTTTAGCATTAGTAGCGATTTTTTTAAAGCTTACAAATTCATATTTTGATGATAGTGTAATGGCTTATGTTGAAATAAAAAGCCAAGAGGTGTTTGAGGATGTTATTAGTAAGGTGATTGAGCAAGAGATTTCAGCTTCCTTAACTGAGAACATAATGTGTCTTAAGTATGATGATGAGGGAAATATAGCATATGCATATATGGACTCTCATAAGACACTAAGTATTAGGAGCCGTGCGTCGATAAAGATTAGTGAGCTATCAAAGGGCCTTGAAGACGAAGTATCTAAAATGAAGATACCTCTTGGGTATTTTTTCTCCAAAAATATTTTGTTTTCGGATGGAATTACTCTTCCGGTTAAGCTAAATGTATATAAAGCGTATGATTGTGAAATAGTTTCGAATGTAGTGAGTCATGGAATAAATAGTCAATTATATGAAATACTTTTAAATGTAAAGATGAGTGTATATATTCAAATACCATTCCAAAAAAGGCTTACACTTTTAGAAGACAAAATAATGCTCGCATCTGGTATTATGAATAATGAAATACCTAAATATTATTTTGGAAGTAACAAGCCATTTTTAACAATGAGTGACAACGAGGAATAATTGTGATATAATTACCTCAGGTGATTTTATGGTAATAAGAACGAAAAAAGGGTGCTATGAGGTATTAAAGAATGTACGAGGAGCACTTGATATTGCAAATTTTGAGGAATGCTATATTGATGAGTGGTATGATCAATTTATTTATATAGTTGGAGATATTTCTGATTCTAAGCTTAGATTAAAGGGCTTTTCAAATAATCAAACATCTAAGGTTTATTACCGTTATATTCCCGATTATTTATTAGAAGAATGTACTTATCATCCAGCCTATTTTATATTAAAAAGAGTTACACAAGAGTATTATGAGGATCATAAGGATGATGAGTTGAATGACAAAATAACATATGGTGAGGATACTGTTTATCATATTGAAAAAGAAAATTTTGATAAGGAGTCCTTAACATTGACTCATACAAAAAAGAATCAGCCACACATTTTGATTGATACTGTTAAAATGAATCAGGTTACAACATATCCGTTGCCAAACGATTTAGCTAAAGAGGTATTAAAAGATAAGCTTGCGGAGGCACAGGCTCGTAGGGCAGGCAAGGATAAGCAAAATAGATTTAGGCAAGGAAAAACAAGATAATTATTTCGCTTGTCAAATTGTTATCTGTGATGTATATTATTTTAGGTGATTATAATGAATTTAGAAGAACAAATTGATAGAATTCAAGAGGTTATTAGTAAAATTAGACCCTATTTAAACAGTGAGGGTGGAGATATTGAATTTGTTAAATTCGAAAATGGTATTGTTTATGTTAGAATGCTTGGCGCATGTATCGATTG
>CAMEKY010000048.1 GCA_945921565.1 uncultured Clostridium sp.
GTAGTGTTGCAAGATGTGAGCTTAGATTAATAAATTATGGAAAAATTTCTAAGGAAATTGCAAATAAAATTGAAGAAAGCCCAATACTTAAAAAACCTTTCATTGAATACCTTGAAAGTTTAAATCAAAAGCTCTGGTCTAAATTAGTAGATGAGTATTATATTACAAATAATCGATTTGATGAAAATATTTTCCTAACCTACCTTAAACAAGATTTGTATAATTGCTATGTTGCAAATATTGAGTCATTGGAAAAAAATTTTGATAAATATAATGCATACAATGAAAAGGACATGAACGAATGTATTAAGGCCATTGTAAATAATGCACCAAAAAAGGAAATAGATGAGATCAATAAAAATTTTGCTAATGCTTCTTATGAAAAAAAAGTAGCATTATTAAATGATAAAATTGCTAAATTAAAAGAGCTTAATAAAAATAAAAAGGAAAGCAGGAATTAATTGGATGGATTTTAACAGAATACTTAAAGAACTAACTGATAAAGGTAGAGATACAGGGTATGTACTTACTTCAGAAATTACAGAGTATTACAATGAGGAATCATCTGAATATTTTAATCTTGTAAAAGAACTTGTTTCTAAAAAAATTGATATTTTAGAAGAAGAACCAGATGAATTAGAAGAGGAATTTGATGAATCCAAAATTGAAGAGGTTTCAATAGATGATTATGATAAAATACCATCTTCAGTATATGTGGATGATTCTGTTAGAATGTATATAAATGAAATCCGTAATATTTCTTTATTAACCCCTGATGAGGAAAAAGAATTATTTAGTATTGTAAATGAGGGAAAAATTGCCCAGGAAAGACTAGATTTAATTGATGATGATGATTCTGAAGATTTATCACAAGAAGAATTTGATAGATTATCAGAATTGGTTCAAAAGGGTGAGGCTGCAAAAAATAAAATAGTAGAGGCAAACCTTAGACTTGTTATATCTATTGCTAAAAAATATACTGGAAGAGGATTACAGCTACTTGATTTAATCCAAGAAGGAAATATGGGACTTATTAGAACTGTAGATAAGTTTGAAACAAAAAAGAATTGTAAGTTTTCTACATATGCGACATATTGGATTCGTCAAGCAATTAATAGAGCTGTATCTGATCAGGGTCGTACAATTAGAATTCCTGTACATATGGGAGAAACAATTAATAAGCTAGTTAAAACAGAGCGTAAATTAACGCAGGATCTTGGACGTGTTCCAACAAACGAGGAGCTAGCAAGTAAATTAGATATTGATGTTGATAAGGTTTCTGAGATAAAAAAGATATCCTTAGAGCCTATATCACTAGAGATATCGGTTGGCGATGAGGATGATTCGTCATTACAGGATTTTGTTTCTGATAAGAATTCCTTAGATCCAGATGAATATACAACCCAAAAAAAGCTTAAAGAAGAAATTAATAGCATTTTAGCTACTCTTAGCGAAAGAGAAGCAGAGGTTTTAAGGCTTAGAAATGGTTTAACAGATGGAAGAGTTAGAACATTAGAGGAAATCGGATTGATATTTGATGTTACACGTGAGCGCATTCGTCAAATTGAAGCAAAAGCTTTGAAAAAAATTAAATATTCATCAAGATCTAAAAATTTAAAGGACTTTTTAGTAAAAAGATGATAAAGTATAAATATAAAAAAGAAAGTAGGAGTTATTTATGGATTTTCAAACTGTATTACAAGAATTAATTGAAAAAAGTAAAGAAACTGATTATGTATTAGTTGCAGAAATTACTCAATTTTATAGTGAGGATTCTGAGGAGTACGCAAAAATTATTAAAGAATTAGTTTCTAAAAAAATAAGTGTTTTAGAAGAAGAGCCACAAGATCAAATAACTGAAGAATTTGATGCTTCAAAGGTTGAAGAGGTCTCAATTGACGACTTTGATAATCTTCCACCATCAATTAAGGTTGACGATCCTGTCAGAATGTATCTTAAAGAGATTGGAAAAATTCCATTACTTAGCCAAGATGATGAAAAAAAATATGCGAAATTGGTTGAAGAAGGCCAAGCTGCTCAAAGAAAACTTGATTTAATTGATGAGGATGATAATAACAATGTTTCTCAAGAGGAATATGAGGCATTACTAGATATTGTAGATAAGGCTGAGGATGCAAAAAATAAGATTGCAGAGGCAAACTTAAGACTTGTTGTGTCAATTGCTAAAAAGTATACAGGTCGTGGACTTCAATTCCTTGATTTAATTCAAGAAGGAAATATGGGATTATTAAGAGCTGTAGATAAATTTGAAGAGAAGAAAGACTTCAAATTTTCAACATATGCTACTTGGTGGATTCGCCAAGCTATCACAAGAGCAGTTGCAGATCAGGCCCGTACTATTCGTATTCCTGTGCACATGGTTGAAACAATTAATAAGTTAGTTCGAGTTCAACGTCAATTGGTTCAAGAATTAGGTCGTGAGCCTTCAACTGAGGAAGTTGCAAAACGTATGGAAATCACGGTTGAAAAGGTTCAAGCTATTCAAAAGATTGCTCAAGAGCCAATTTCTTTAGAATCACCTGTAGGTGAGGAAGAGGATTCATCACTTGGAGATTTCGTCGCAGATCAAAATACACTAGATCCATATGAATATACAGCTCAAAAGAAGCTTAGAGAGGAGCTAGATAATGTACTTGCTACATTAACTGACCGTGAGGAAAGAGTCCTAAGACTTCGCTTTGGCCTACTTGATGGTAGAGAAAGAACATTAGAAGAGGTTGGTAAGGAATTTGGTGTTACACGTGAGCGTATCCGTCAGATTGAAGCTAAAGCTCTTCGTAAATTAAAGCATCCATCTCGTTCAAAAAAATTAAAGGATTTCTTGACTAAGAAATGATAGATCGTATTGATTTTTTAGCATCATTAACAAAAGGTTCTACTTCGTTAGTTGATTGTGGATGTGATCATGGTTATGTTGCGATAAAAGCAATCAAAGAATACAAGGTCAAGCATTGTTATTTGCTTGATATTAATGAGGGACCCTTATCAAATGCCAAAAAGAACTGTGCACTTGAGGGGGTAAGTGATTCTTGTGAATTTATTTTATCAGATGGTCTTCAAAAATATGAGGGTGATGCTGATACATTGATAATTTCTGGTATGGGTGGATTACTAATTAAATCAATTTTAACAGCTGATATTGAAAAGGTAAAAATGTTTAATAAAGTAATTCTTGCGGCTCAATCTGATTTAGATAAATTAAGATCATTTTTAATTTCGAATTATTTTGTTTTTGATAATGAGTATTTAATTAGAGATGGTAAGCATAATTATGAAATAATTGTGTGTCATTATGATATTGCTAAAACTGCAAAGTATGATTTACTTGATATGAAATTTGGTCCTATATTAAGACGTGAGCAATCTCCACTTTTTAAAGAAATTATTGCAAATAAGAAAAAAATGTATAATGAATTTTTAAAAAAGACCAATGATGAAGAGTCAAAGACTAGATTAAAAATCGAATTAGCATATATCGCGATGCTAGAAGGGGCTTTAAAATAATGAGTAAAAAGTACTTATTTAATACAAAGAATTTTTATGAGACGTTTTTTATTGATAATAATAAACGCGATTTGATTGTTATTGTACCTGGTGGTGGATATGACCATTGCTCTGACTTAGAGGCTAGTAATGTTGCGTCTAAATTTAATGAATATGGTTATCATGCTGTTGTGCTAAAATATCGTGAAACATTGGACAAGTATCCATTCCCACAAAAGCTTTTAGCCTATACAATTGATATAATGAAAAAAAGTGAATATGTAAATAAGGTATTTACAATTGGTTTTTCAGCTGGTGGTCACTTAGTTTTATCAAATGCTTGCTATTATAATGAATATGGCTATAATTCAAGGCCTGATGGATTGATTCTATGCTATCCTGTTATATCGGCAAAAGATGGTATTGCTCATAAAGGTTCATTTAAGAGCTTGCTGATGAATGACATTAATGATGAAATGCTTGATCACATGTCTCTTGAAAAGCATATTCCTTCAGATTTGCCTCCAGTATTTTTGTGGCATTGCTTTACTGATGAGTCGGTTCCTGTTACAAATTCAATTGTTTTACTTAATGCACTTAAAGAAAAAAATATTAAAACTGAATGTCATATTTTCTCAGAAGGTGTTCATGGAATGAGCTTAAGCGATGAATCTACTGGAATCAAAGATAATAGGAAAGAAAATCCATATGTTGCCAGATGGTTTTTGATGTGCATCGAATGGCTAAAAAGAAATTTTTAATATATAATAAGCAGGTTTATAGTGATTTTAACCTGCTTTTGTTTACTTAAACTATTAAATATATATGAAATAAAAAAAATTGTTTATTTTAGTTTGTAATGATGATATACTATTTCCATAGACAATGTCGCGTAAAGTGCTATCACCTAGGATAATGTGATAGACGAAGAGGAAAAACTCGCGGTGGCATTGCGATCCACAATATAATAAGTGGATCTCTATGGAGGTCTTTTTTTATGGAAAAAATTAAACAATATTTTAAATTTGTCTTATCTCATTTACTATTCGTGTTTTTTGTATCGGTTATATTTGGAGGATTAATGGCTATTTCTATTTACTATTTTTATAATCCAACACATGATGTATATCAAATTACATTCAAATCAGAAAGCCTAGATAAAAATAAAATAGTATCTGAAGACTATATTATTTCAATTAAAGATAAAATTGAAGAAGAAAGAATAAAAGGCTATAATGAAGAAACAAAGAAATATCCATATTCATCTTTTGATTATGTCGATACAAGAGGTGTAGCTAAGGGAACTAGTATAGATCAAAATGATAATTTATTTGTGTTGAGAATTGAAAAAAGACAATTTAATTCCTGGCAACAAGCTAGAAGATTCATGAAAAGAATGATTACTGATTCAGCTAGTGAATACGTTTTCATTTTACGCAATGGTGATGAAGTAACAAATGATACTTCTAAGGTTTTAGAAGAAAGCATTATAGTTAACACTGGAAGCCAGCATGAGTATTTATTTTTCATATATGGTATGTCAATTGGTGTAGTAGTTTCGCTAATTATTTTGCTAATATTAAATATTAAATATAAAGATGTCCTTCTTGATACAACCCCATATGATAATAAAACTATATTTAAAACACCATTTCATTTAAACTATTTTAAAATAGCCTCTAAAGAAATGAAATCTTTAAAGAATTGTGTAACTATTGCCATATTATTTGCCTTACAGCTGTGCTCTAAATTTATTCCTCTTCCATCTGGTTTTGGGAATTTAGGCTTAGGTATAGGATATTTAGTGTTTAGTGTTATTGCAATGCTATATGGTCCAATAGTAGGACTTACAATTGGATGCTTTTCAGATATAATTGGATATTTGATTAAACCAGATGGAGTATTCTTTTTAGGATATACATTATCTGCTATGCTTTCAGGTTTAATGTATGGACTATGCTTATATCGAACTAAGGTATCATTTATGAAATGCTTATTTTCAAGAATTTTTGTAAATTTATTTGTAAATACTATTTTAGGTACATTATGGTGGTGGATTATAAATGATTTTAGTTTTTCATTTAGTAGCTACTTATTAATGATGGAATTACCTAAAAACCTAGTATATTTATTGCCACAATCTGCATTAATGTATTTATTAATTAAATGCTTATCTAAGCCTTTAGTTAGAGCACAACTTTTAGATGAAGGAATTGCTGAAAATATAAGAATAATTTAATGATTTTTGTTATTCTATATTGCAAATGATGAATCATTATTGTATAATTAATTGAATTAAAATAATACCATAAAGAGAAGGTGAGAGACAAGCTCTGTGACCCTTCAGCAACCCCTAATAATATTAGCTCGGTGCTAAAGCTTGGATGATGGATAATAATAAAAGTCCATTACGGACTTTTTTAATTTTTTAGGAGGTACAATGATAGCTTCAATAATATTAGATATTAAAAATAGCCAACTTAATAAAACATTTGATTACATTGTACCAACTAAGTATGAAGATGTTATTAGTCCTGGGGCTCGTGTTTTTGCCCCATTTGGAAAAAGAAATCTAATGGGTATTGTTATAGAGTTAAAGAATGAATCTAGTATTAATCATAAACTTAAGGAAATAATAAGCTTACTTGATTTTGAACCAGTGCTTTCTTGTGAAATGCTTGAACTTGGAAAGGACTTAAGCAAATACTACTATTCTTTTTTAATTGAGAATTATTTTATGATGATTCCTAATTCCTTAAAAGGAAAATATGTAAAATTGGTTGATTTTGCAAATTATGATTATAGCATAGAAGCGATTAATTTGATTCTTAATGGAAGAACATTAGCTCCATTGTCGGATTTTAACGATAATTTAAAGGACATTAAGAAACTAAAAGAAAATCATCTTGTTTCAATAAATGAGGATTTTGAGCAAAAAGGCTCAATAAAATATCATAAAATTGTTTATATTCAAGATGAATCTAAGGCTTCTAATCCTAAACAGCGTGAAATAATTAAATATTTAATTGAAAATAATGGTAGCCAGGATTTATCTATATTGGTTAATGATTTAGGTTATTCTAAGTCATCTATTAATACCTTGATTAAAAATAACGCTCTAAGGCTTGAAGAGGAAGAATCATTTAGAAGTGTTTCATACATAAAAATTGATGATAAGAAAATTAAATTAAATGATGAGCAAGCTAAGGCCTATAATCAAATTAAAGAAAGCTTTAATACCTTCAATGAGTTCTTAATTAAAGGTATATGTGGTTCTGGAAAAACAGAAATTTATCTCAATTTAATTGAAGATGCAATTAATGCTGGTAAACAAGCTATTATGTTAGTTCCTGAAATTTCGTTAACACCTCAAATGGCATCAAGATTTAAGGCTCGTTTTGGCAATTTGGTTGCGATAATGCACTCAAGATTATCAGATGGACAGAGGTATGATGAATGGAGAAGAATTAAAAATAATGATGCAAAAATAGTGGTAGGACCCAGAAGTGCATTATTTGTTCCTATGAATAATATAGGTATTATTATTCTTGATGAGGAGCATTCTGAATCATATATTCAGGATACAAATCCTAGATATGATGCGCATTATGTTGCAGTATTAAGGGCAAAATACCATAATTGTCCATTAGTTTATGGTAGTGCAACTCCATTAGTTAATACATATCATAAAGCCCTTGGTGGTAAAATAAATCTAATTGAATTAACCAAAAGAGCTAATAATAAGCCTATGCCTATTTCATTTATAGTAGATATGAGAAAAGAGCTTAAGGAAGGCGTAAGAAGCGTTATATCTAGACCCTTAAAGCAAGCCTTAATTGAAACATTCAATAAAAATGAACAATCTGTATTATTAATTAATCGTAGAGGCTATTCAACATTCGTTATGTGTAGATCATGTGGTGAGGAAATAAAATGTCCCCACTGCGATATAACACTTACCTATCATAAAACGAGTGAAAGACTAGTATGCCATTATTGTGGCTATCAAACGGGTGTTCCTAGTTTATGTCCTAACTGTGGGTCAAGATATATTCGTTTCTTAGGTGATGGTACGCAAAAGCTTGAGGAGGAGATTAACAATTTACTTCCTGAGGCTAGAGTAATACGAATGGATTCTGATTCTACTAGTAAAAAGAATTCTCATGATGAAATAATATCCAAATTTTTAAATCATGAGGCTGATATTCTACTTGGTACACAGGTAGTCGCCAAAGGACTAGATTTCCCTCTTGTAAGCTTAGTTGGAATTGTAAATGCTGATTTAGGCTTAAAAATGCCATTTTATAATTCATTTGAAAAAACATATGATTTACTAGAACAAGCATCAGGAAGAGCAGGCAGAAAGAATACAGATGGTACAGTAATAATTCAAACCTATAACCCAGATCATATCGCCATAAGAGCTGCATCTGCTCATAATTATAATTTGTTTTATGATGAGGAAATAGTATATCGAAAAAGAGCAAACAATCCACCATTTGTAAATATGATAGAAATATTGGTTTCATCTTCTTTAAAAAATAAAGCATTAGATGAAATAAATAATATAAAAAATGTGCTAGAAAGAGATATTAAAAATATATCAATATTAGGACCAATACCGAATTATATATTTAAGATTCATGATAAATATATATTCCAGCTAATTATCAGAATTAATGATGAGGATTTATCAATATTATCTGATATTAATTCTAGCTTTGCGCTTAAAAAAGATGTATTTTTATCTATAAAAAGGATGTGATTAAATGAAAATAATTTTTATGGGGACACCTGATTTTGCCATACCTATTCTTGAGGCATTAAATGAAAAATATGAGATTGTTCTTGTAGTGTCTCAGCCTGCTAAGCCTGAAGGAAGAAAGGGAATATTACATAATCCGCCTGTAATTGAAAAAGCCCACGAGCTAGGCTTAAATACTTATCAACCAATATGTATTAAGGATTCGTATGAATATTTTAAAAACATTGAAGCAGATATTATTGTTACAGCGGCATATGGTCAGTTTATTCCAACAAAGATATTAAATTTATACAAAAAGGCGATAAATGTTCACGGCTCATTATTACCACGTCATAGAGGTGGAGCGCCTATTCAGCGTTCTATTATGGAAGGTGATACAACAACCGGGGTTACTATTATGGAAATGGTTAAGAAGATGGATGCTGGTAGAATGTACGCGGCGGCATCTATTCCAATACTTGATGGGGATAATAATACCTCATTATTTGAAAAACTTTCAGTTATTGGGGCTAAGCTTTTGATGGACAATATTGAGGATATTTATAACGATATTAATCAAGGCATACCTCAGGATGAATCTATAGCTACAATTTCCCCAAATATTAGTAAGGATGAAGAAAAAATTGATTTTAATAAAACTGCAAAGGAAGTCTTTAATCAAATTAGAGGCTTATCACTAAATCCAGGAGCTTTTGCGTTATTTGATGGAAATCGTATAAAAATATTTAAAGCAAGTATTGTTAGTGATACAAGTGATAATAAGCCAGGGACAATCTTAGATATTAAAAAGGATTTAATTATTAAGTGTAAAGATGATGCAATAAGGGTCGAAATATTACAAGTACCGGGAAAGAAGCAAATGCAGATAAAGGATTTCTTAAATGGACAAAAATTATTTCAAATAGGTGCTTTATTCCAATAGTATTTATTTAAGAAAAATGCTATAATATGTTGTAAATGGAGGTGGCATCTTGAAAAAACTTAAGAAAATATCATTTAGTAAAATATTTAATGATTTATTTGGATTTGAAAAAGATATTGATATTTCTGATGAAACTCAGGTTTTGTTTAGACGTAATATTGTTATTAAAAATATCATTTTCGTATCAAACTTAGTTTACTCAATTTTGATGACCATCATCTCATTTATCACAAATACTAATTCAAATTGGGTATTAACAGCAATATTATTTCCGCTGACATTATTGATAAACCAAACCTTAAAAAATATGATATATAAGCACAAGGATGATATGATGCATCAAACTATTGCAATGTATATTGCCTGCTTTTACATGTTTTTATCTTCAGTTATCATTTATATGAAAATGAAAACCGGAAATACAAGCTTTGGTGAAGCAGGATATATGCTAATTTATTATTCCCTTGTCGTTGTAAGCTTGTATCAAAATAAGAAATTATTAAAAACAATATCCTATTGGTTTATAGTAATCATTACAATTTTGCATTTAACGATAACCTATAATATGGTCAATACGGAATTTGAGGGAAATATGTTAGAGCAAATCGGTGAATTCGTATCCTCAGAGGCATTTGCCGATATATGCTTAAGGACAATAGTTCTTGCATCATTTATTTTAGTACTCTACGTTATCGTTGCTATAACTCAATATATGCAAGATCAAAGACGTGTTGAGCTTATTAAAAGAAAAGAAGTTCAAGATGAGTTTACTAGCATAGTGAATGAAATGTTTGCAGTTACAATTAATGATAATAGAATTTCTAAAGCAGAAAAGGAGCGTGTCGAGATTGTTAGTCAAATCTCAAAACGTTTTAGTGAAATTATGGGCTATGGTCCTGATAAATGCTTAGAAATATATAATTATTCTATGGTTCATATTGTTAAAAAGGTAGATTTAGTAACTGATATGATTGAAGATAATGATGCTAAATTTGAATATTTAAGAAATCAAGCATCATTAGGAAATGAGATAATAAAAAGATTAGAGCTTGATAGATTATGTGATGAAATATTAAGAGCTCATTCCTATGGTATAGTTGATGAGGAAAGAACTAAGTATTTAGCTGATAACAAAAAGTCTGAAGAGGAACAAATTATATTAATTTCTGATATGTATGTTAGTCTAAGAAGTTTAAGAAATTATAAGCGACCATACAATCATAGCTTTACTATGGAAATTCTTAAGAATGAATTTGCTAAATATTTTAGCACAAATGTTTTTGAAAGATTTGTACGCTTTCAAGACCAATTTGAAAAAATATACGATAATTATTAGGAGGAATTATGAAACATAAAACATATATGACACAAGGAACGTGTTCAAGACAAATTGATTTTGATTATGACGAAAAAGGAAATATGTATAATTTAAAATTTATTTCTGGTTGTAATGGGAATTTAAAAGCTATTGGTAAGCTTTGCGAGGGTAAGCAAATGAAGGATATTATGGAAATATTAAAAGGAAACACTTGTGGTCCTCGTAATACAAGTTGTGCCGATCAATTAGCATGTGCAATTAAGGAGGTTATTGACAATGCCTAGATTTTTTACTTCTGAATCTGTAACTGAAGGACATCCTGATAAGATTTGTGATCAAATCAGCGATGCAATATTAGATGATATTTTAGCAAACGATCCAAATGGACGTGTTGCCTGTGAAACAATTGTAACTACTGGACTTTGTGTTGTTTTTGGTGAAATCACAACTAATCATTACGTTGATGTACAAAAAATAGTAAGAGAAAAGGTTTCAGAAATTGGATATACAAGAGGAAAGTATGGATTTGATGCCGAAAACCTTGCAGTATTAACGGCGATTGATCCTCAATCACCAGATATCGCAATGGGTGTTGACGAATCAAGTGAACATGAACAAGGTGCTGGTGACCAAGGAATTATGTTTGGCTATGCATGTGATGAAACTGATGTTTATATGCCTTTAGCTATTACTTTAGCTCAACGTCTTGCAAAAAGATTATCAGATGTTAGGAAGGATGGAACTTTATCATATCTAAGACCTGATGGTAAAACTCAAGTGACAGTAGAATATGATGATGATGGGAAAATTGTTCGTGTAGATACAGTATTAATCTCTACTCAGCATTCCCCTGAAGTTGATATGGAAACACTTGCAAAGGATGTAAAGCGTGAGGTTGTAGATAAGATAGTTCCAGCTAATTTAGTTGATGAAAATACTAAGTATTTGTTTAATCCAACTGGACGTTTTGTTGTAGGTGGACCTCAAGGAGATTCTGGATTAACAGGAAGAAAAATAATAGTTGATACATACGGTGGTGCTGCATGTCATGGTGGTGGAGCATTCTCTGGTAAGGATCCTTCTAAAGTTGATAGAAGTGCATCATATATGGCAAGATATATTGCTAAGAATATTGTAGCTTCTGGCATTGCAACTAAATGCCAAATTCAATTATCTTATGCAATTGGTGTTGCTGAACCAACAAGTATTTTAGTAGATACATTTGGCAGTGCGAAGGTTGATGAGAAATTGATTGAAAAGGCTGTTAAAGAGAACTTCAAGCTTACACCTAAAGGAATTATTGAATCATTAGATTTAAAACGCCCTATTTATTCAAAAACTGCTGCTTATGGTCATTTTGGTAGAAATGATGTAGATTTACCTTGGGAGCATCTTGATAAGATAGAAGTATTTAAAAAATTATTATAAGATGGATAAGATGGTTTTCCATCTTATTTTTTTTATAATCTTAGTGTTTTTTATCAAAACTTATAATTTTTGAAAAAATAAATGCATTTTATAATATTTTTTTATAAAATGGCTTAGATAAGCCACTATTGACATATCTATACCATTTATTTATAATGATGATGGTGAATATAATGAAATGCTTAATATGTAAAAAAAATTTTAATGAAAAAAGAACTATTAGTACCTTGCTAAAAAAAAGCAAATATATTATATGTGATAATTGTTATTTAAAATATCATATAAATATAAGCGTTGCTAGTATTCCTTTAAACCGCTTTGAACTTTATATATATTCCTTATTTGATAAGAATTATAGAATTAATCCACTTGCCTATTCATATGAATATTCACGATTATTTAATTATGTATATCATAACGATAAAGATTCCTTGATTTTTAGCTTTGATAAGCTAAGGTTAAATTCTACAATTTTAGCAATTTTTAATGATTTGTCGACATTTTACGCAAAAAATATTTGCGTTATTTGTAATTGCTTGTTAGATTGAGTAATAATTTTTGGTACGATTAATAAAAAAAATAGTTGAAAATGATTTATAATCAAAGTGTATTAGAAAGGGGTAAAAACATATGTTAGTAGGAAAAGTAAAATGGTTTAATAATGAGAAGGGATACGGTTTTATTATCAAAGAAAACTATGATGATATATTTGTCCATTATTCTCAAATCCAAGACGATGGCTTTAAAACCTTAGAAGAAGGTCAAGTTGTAGAATTTGAACTTATTAATGGTGACAAAGGTCTTCAAGCACAAAATGTATTTAAAATTACAAAAAACTAATATCATTCAATTGAAAATGCTTTCATCATATGCTATAATATTGGTGTAGAAAAGGAAAGTACTTATTAGTGAAGGAGTGATTTTAATATGAAAGTAGAAGTAGTTGGAAAAAATGGTTTTGTACCTAGCCAAACAAATAAGGATTATGCAGCTGATAAGCTAAAAAAGATTGAGTTGTATTTCCAAGATCAAGCAGAATTAGAGGCACGTGTTGTGTGCAAGGTTTATTCTGAATATCATAAGGTAGAGGTTACAATTCCTGCAAAGAACATCATATTAAGAGCAGAAGCAACTGACCAAGATGTTTATAGTGCATTAGATAAGGCTTTAGATAAGCTTGTTGCACAAATTAAAAAATATAAAACAAGAGTTAAAACAAAGGATAATAAAGAAGGAATTAAAGAAGTATTCAATAATGATGCTTTTGATGCAAAGGC
>CAMEKY010000049.1 GCA_945921565.1 uncultured Clostridium sp.
GTACGTACGGTGCAATGGGAGGGGCAAGGAATTATTTTCTTTCCTCTACCCTATTTTTGGCACTCTATATACATTCGTGCCAAAATATTTCTCAATAAAAACATAATTTCACATTTTTTTCCTATATTTCTACGTTTTGCGTTTTGTATACTATAGGTGTCTTTTAAGGAAGACAAACTAATAATGATATTTTAAATTTTAAATACAAAGAAAGGAGGTTAATTTCTACTAGCCCATAAAACTCAATTCATACACAACACACATAACTCTCTCCCAATAAACAAAATGAATCTTTTCATTCAGGGCTAGTATGAACACGCTTAATTCCTAGGACTTTTTCCTAGGAATTTTTTTTCTTAAGAAGTCGGTTATTATTGACTATTGTGCCACTAAGTGTATAATATGTAGTAAAAATGGGAGGAAATAATATGAATACAAAAATTGATATTTCTGGAGTAGTATTAACTACAAAAAGATTATTGTTAAGGGAGTGGAAAGAAGAAGATTTGGATGACTTTTATGAGTATGCATCTGTACCAGGAGTTGGTGAAATGGCTGGATGGCACTTTCATGAAACTAAGGAAAAAACAAAAGAAATATTAGATATGTTTATTGAAGGAAAAAAAACATTTGCAATTGTATATAATAATAAAGTTATTGGATCTTTAGGTATTGAAGAATATAACGAAAAAGTATTTACTGAATTTGCAAATGAAAAGGGAAGAGAAATCGGCTATGTTTTATCTAAAGCCTATTGGGGACAAGGATTAATGCCTGAGGCGGTTTCTAAAGTAATTGATTATTGTTTTAACGAATTAAATTTAGATTTTTTAATGTGTGGTCATTTTGTTGAAAATAATCAATCTTGGCGTGTACAAGAAAAATGTGGATTTAAGCATTATAAAAAGATTAAATATGAGACAAGAATGGGTGAGGAAAAGGATTGCTATATGTCTTTATTAAAAAATGATAAAAATAAATAATATTTAGCTAATAAAATATGGTAAAATAACCTTAGAGTATAAGGAGTGAATGATTATGGCAGTAGCACCTATTATTAATACTAAAACTAATAAACCGATTATAGATCCAACTAAAACCTATTATTTTTTAATAAATGACGTGAAAATGATTGACGGAAGACTGAATGTTACACCTATTGGTTATGAGGTTTTAGAGGATAAGGAATCAGTAGAAGAGATTATATCTAAATATTTACCATTGCATGAAAATGAGGAGTTATGTATTTATACATGTGATGAAAGATATATAAAGCATTGGAAATATGAGGAAAATCCTACAATTGAAGATGTACTAGAAAAAACAACATTTTAAAAATATTTATTTATATATTGGAAGATAGTGATATAATACTTCCCGTAAAGCAATGGTGCTTAATTAATGTTTATTAAAAACAAAGGCGTGGTGATTATATTACTACGCTTTTATAATTTGTGAGGTTTTCGTATGGATGAACAAGCTAAAACACCCTATTTAGACGCTTTAAAAAGTTATATAAAAGAAGGTATTTCTCCTTTTGATGTTCCCGGTCATCATATGGGCAATGTTAAAAATGATTTCAAATCATTAGTTGGAAATAAGGTTTATCAATGTGATGTTAATGCGCCAAGAGGAATGGATAATTTAAATCATCCAAAAGGAGTTATTAAGGAAGCTCAAAAGCTTATGGCTAAAGCTTATAATGCAGACGAGGCATATTTCTTAATTAATGGTACTACATCTGGAATTTTGGCATCAATATTGTCAACAACGACAAGAAATGATAAAATAATATTACCAAGGAATTGTCATAAATCAGTTATTAATGCTTTAATTTTATCAGGCGCAACACCAGTGTTTGTTATGCCTGAATTAGATTTAGAGCTAGAGATTGCAAATCAACCGAGCGTAGCGTCATATGAAGCGGCTATTTTAGAAAATCCAGATGCTAAAGCCGTATTTGTAATAAATCCAACATATTTTGGCGCAGTAGTGGATTTAAAAAAGATTGTAGCTATTGCTCATGCAAACAATATGATTGTAATTGTAGATGAGGCTCATGGAGCTCATTTTGGTTTTAATTATTATGGTCCATATAGTGCAATGGAGTGTGGGGCAGATTTAAGTGCTGTATCACTTCATAAAACACTGGGAGCTTTAACCCAAGCTAGCGTTTTACTTAAAAAAGGCGATAGGGTATCTGATGATGAGATTAAAGAGGCGTTAGCTATGATAAACACAACATCACCATCTGCACTTTTGATTGCATCACTAGATGCGGCTAGAAAATACATGGCTACATCTGGACAGGAACAGTTAAATGATACTGTTAATTTAGCAAACTATGCTCGTAAGGAAATTGATCAAATTCCGGGATTTAAAGCGTGTGGGAGAGAGCATTTCTTAAAACATCAGGTTTTTGACTATGATGACACAAAACTTGTAATAGAGCTTGATAATATTAATTTAACAGGCTTTGAACTATATAATATGTTAAGAGATGAGTACCAAATTCAAATGGAATTAGCTGAAGCTTATACAATACTTGGTATAGTTGCTATCGGGTCTAAGAAAAGCCATATTGACCATTTGATTTGGGCTCTTAAGGATATTTCTTCTAAATATTATAAAGAAAATATGAATTATCCAAAATATCATTATGATCAAAACTTCCCTCAGTCAAAATTATCACCCAGAGAGGCTTATCAGCTAGATCCCAAAAGAATAAAGCTAACTGAGGCTAAAGGATATATATCTAAAGAATCAATTATGGTTTATCCTCCAGGAATACCGCTAATTATTCCTGGTGAGATTTTTAATGATGCTGTAATTGATAGAATCTTAAAATACAAACAAACAGGAGCGACTGTACTGTCAAAATATCAAGATGGGACTGTGAGTGTTGTTAAGGAGGATTGATTTTTATGAGACTAAAAAACACGCCGATTAAGGATGGCTTCACTATGCCAGCAGAATGGGAAAAGCATAGTGGGACAATCGTGCTTTTACCATACCGTGATGATACATGGGAAAATGGCGGAAAGGATGCAATGCCTGAATTTTTAGAAATTGTAAAAGCTATATCTTTATATGAAAGAGTTATTTTAGTTGTCAATCCTAAGATTAAAGAAGAGGATATTGAGGATTTTAAAATTGATAATGTGGAGATACTAAGACTTCCTTATAATGACTCATGGGCAAGAGATAATACATTAATATTTGTTACAAATAATGAAGGTGACGTTAGAGCCGTTGATTTTGGCTTTAATGCCTGGGGTGGAAGCGTTGATGGACTTTATGATGATTATGATGATGATAACTCACTAGGGGCAAAATTAGCTGATTTCTTAGGTGTAGACTACTATAGTAGAAAGGATTTTATCCTTGAAGGTGGTAGTGTTCATACAAATGGCCAACGAGTATTAATTACAACGGAGGCATGTCTTCTTAGCAAAGGAAGAAATCCGTATCTTTCTAAACAGGGTATAGAGGTTACACTCAAGGATTATTTAGGAATGCGTCATATCGTATGGCTTCCTCATGGAATTGTGAATGACGAGACAAATGAGCATGTTGATAATTTTGCATGCTTCTTAGATGAGCAAACAATATTGCTTGCAAATACACTTGATGAGCATGATTTACAACATCAATACTCATACGAGGGCTTAGAGGTATTAGGTCAATTACCATTTTATGTAATTATGAGTAAGCTGCCTAATCCATATTTAACATTAACAAAAGAAGAGGCTAGTAAGATTAGTCAGGCTCCCGGTGCAAAACCAAGGAAAGCAGGAGATAGGTTAGCTGCATCATATGTTAATTTCTATCAAGGAGATAAATATGTGCTTGTACCTCAATTTGGAGTTGAGGAGGACAATGCTGCAATTAGGTTATTTAAGCAAATCTATCCAGATAAAACAATTTATCCAATTAATTCAAGACATATATTAGTTGCTGGTGGTAACATTCATTGTGTTACAATGCAAATACCAGAAGGAGTCGTAAAAAATGAAGATTAATGTTTGTGCTATTCAAATGTCTATGACAAGGCACATTGAAAAAAATCTACCAAAGGCCATTTCTTATGTTAAGAAGGCTGCAGCTAGTGGTGCGAATATTATATTATTGCCGGAATTATTTAAAACGCCTTATTTTTGTCAAAAAGAGAATTATGATTATTTTAATTTGGCGGAAGCATATGAAGACTCTCAATTATTAAAAACATTTCAAAGTCTAGCACGTGAGCTTGGTGTGGTTTTACCAATCTCATTCTTTGAGCGAGCAGGAAATTCATATTTTAATTCACTTGTTGTGTTTGACGCAGATGGAACGGATTTAGGTTTATATCGTAAAAGTCATATTCCTACAGGAGAGTGCTATGAGGAAAAATTCTATTTTTCGCCCGGTGATACTGGATTTAAGGTATATGATACAAAATTTGGCAAGGTAGGAATTGGAATATGCTGGGATCAATGGTTCTCTGAGCTTGCAAGATGCTTAACACTTATGGGTGCAGAGATTATTTTGTATCCAACTGCAATTGGCTCTGAGCCAGTTTTACCAATCGATTCTAAGAATCATTGGCAAAATGTAATGAAGGGACATGCGGCTGCAAATATTATTCCGGTTGTAGCTGCCAATAGAATAGGTGAGGAAAAAGAAGATAATTCAAGTATGACATTCTATGGGTCTTCATTTATTGCATCATGCGAGGGTGAAAAGCTTAAGGAAATGTCAAGAACAGAAGAAGGCTTTATTATTGAGGAGCTAGATTTAGATTATAGCAATAAGAAGCGTTATAGTTGGGGGATTTTTAGAGATAGAAGACCAGATTTATATGAAGCTATTAATCATTTAGCTTATAAGCCAAAAAATAATAAATGATTTAGATTAAAAAACGGTTAATGAAACTTATGAGTAAACATTAACCGTTTATAGAAAACTGAACCAGCAATGGTTTGGTTTTTATTTATTATTATGAGAAGTTTTACATTATAAGAAGTAATTCTTAATTTCAGCTTTACTATCAGCCTTATTTATTTAAATACTTCTCATAATATTTTATACTATTCTAGTGCTATATTATTAGCACAGGAAGGATAGATATAAATGACATTAAAAAAATTAAAGCAGAGTTTTAATGGATTTAATAAGTTAATGATTAGAAAGCAACTTAATAAATACACATTAAAATTCACTCAAGAATGTGTAATTGATTTTTTCGAATATTGCAATAAAAGTAATATTAAGAAAATCTCAGATAACATTCTAGAAAGATACTATATCGATAAATATGGAAAGGGTTCTAAAGCTCTTGAACCCAAATATACACGTCCATTATCGATAGCAATTGAATATGCAGAGAAAGGAGATTATTCATCTACAAGATTAAATCGTAAAAAGTATCATCTAAATGATGAATACGAGAAATGTTTAAGTAAATATTTTTATTACTTACAACACAAATATAAGAATCCAAAATCTATAAAATGGGTTGGAACATTATTCTTTTTATATCTACAAAACAAAGCAAAAAAAATAAGTGATGTGGAAGAGATTGATTTTATAGATTTTCTAACTCAAGAAGATATAATTCGTAATTCTATAGATACAATAAGGGTAATATTGAAAATGTTATGTATCTTTTTAAATGAAAATGAACTTGATAAGAAATTGAATTTAGATTTCATATTTACAAAAGGTAAATATAAGCATCGCGAAAAATTATTATCTTATTTTTCTGTTGATGAAATTAGAAACATATTATCTAGCATTAACATTAAAAGTAATGACGGAAAACAATTATATGCGATATTATCAATAATTATCTATCTAGGTTTTCGTATAGGCGATGTAATCAATTTAAAAATTAATAATATTGATTTTGTTAACAACAAGATTAAAATCATCCAAACTAAAACTCAAAGACCATTAGAAACACCTTTAATTGATGTGGTTAAATATCCAATATTAGATTATATTAATGACTCGAGACCCAAAAATGTAAAATCTGATTATATTTTTTTAACACGAAAAGCACCATATAAAAATTATAAAACTGGATCTAGTATTTACACAATTTTAAAAACTCACATTAAAAAAATAGGTATTGACTGCAGTAATAGGAAAGTGGGACCGCATGCGTTAAGACATTCTTTGGCGACTAATATGTTATCGAATAATACTAAAATCGAAGTTATTGGTAGTATTTTAGGGCATTCTTCTTCGAATGTAACACGAGCATACATTTCGCTAGATAATAAAAACTTACAATCTTTATCGTTGGAGGTTCCTTATGTACTATCGAGATAATGAACTTCCTGTTTTCAAAAGTGATTATTCAAAATATATTGTTGATTATATAAAACATATGCGGGCAAATGGATTTAAATATAATTCTACCACATGTTATGTATTTTTGAGATTTGATAAGTTTTTAATTGAAAATAATTATGACCTAACAGTACCAGTTGGTAAAATTATCGACGAATGGTTAAAGCTTTTTGATTTAATTTCGTTAGTTTCTAAAAAGAGTTATTACAATATCATTTATTCTTTTTTTGTTTATTTGAATAAAGTAGATAATATACAAATTCCTGAAAAAATATTTTTTAAGAAACATGAAAGATTTATTCCTTATATATTTGATGACGACGAGATTACCAAAATATTTGATAAAGCATATAATCAAATCCCTAATAGTGATGATAAGATAACATACCAATCTTTCTATTGCTTATTATGTCTTTATTACGGATGTGGTTTAAGAAAAAATGAAGCCCTAAATTTAAAAGTAAAAGATTATAATTTAGAAACAGGAGTTATAACGATATGGAAAGGTAAAAATAATGTTTCTAGAATAATACCTCTTAGTGAATCAATCAATAAAAACATTATGATTTTAATGGAATTAAATTCATATTCCGATAATGATGATTTTATATTTAAGGAACATAATCAAAAAAATTTCAGGACGCATATTCTTTATAAAATGTTTAAATCTTTATTAAAAAAAGCTGGAATAGCATTGAGATTTGACGGAAAAAGCCAAAGAATCCATGATTTGAGACATACATTCGCAATAAATGCATTAAAACAAATGGAAATAAAAGGATATGATACATATGCTTCGTTACCATTATTATCGGTTTACATGGGGCATAAAAGTGTATTAGAAACAGAATATTATTTAAAATTTACCAAATCAGAATATACTGATGTTATAAATAAAATAAATGAATTTTCATTTAACATTTATAATAATGAGGTGGAATATGAAGAATGATTTCACTCATTATTTGACAAAGTTTTTCGTAGAACATCTCCCATCGATTAAAGGATTATCCACAAATACGATTTCATCATATAAAGATACTTTCCTATTATTTATCGAGTTCTTAGATAACGAGAAAAAAACAAACATAGATAAATTAATGATAAAAGACATTACAAAAGAAATTGTTGAAGATTTTTTAAATCATTTGGAGATAAAAAGAAAAAATTGTATAGCAACAAGAAACCAGAGATTAGCAGCTATACAATCATTCTTCAATTATTTAAAATATAAGGACTTATCATATTTAGAACAAGCATCGATGATTAAATCTATACCTCATAAGAAAAGTCCTACTAAAAGTATATCATATTTTACATTGGAAGAAATAAAAATATTATTAAATATCCCAAATACAAAACTAAAAAATGAATATAGAGATTATGTTTTATTATTATTTATGTATGAGACTGGTTGTCGAGCGAGCGAATTAACCTCATTTAAGATAAAACAGGTAAGATTTGGACAACCAACAACAGTAACATTACACGGAAAAGGTAATAAAAATAGAGTTATACCATTAAGTTCATCATTTTCTAATGTGTTGGAAAAATATATAAAACATTTCAAAAAAGCAAATCAAGATTCTTATTTGTTTTTAAGTAATCAATTAAAGCCTTATACATCTAAAGGAATAGAATATATTTTAAAAAAATATGTTGAAATAGCTAGGAACCGTAATTCAAACTTATTTAAAGATAACTACCATAACCATAGCATGAGACATACAAGGGCAATGCATCTTCTAGAAGCAGGAGTTAATTTGATATATATTAGGGATTTTTTAGGCCATTCATCAATATCAACCACTGAAATATACGCTAAAACAAATCCTAAAATAAAAGAAAAAGAAATATTATCCCATGCCAAATTTATTAATGCTGAGTCTAAATACAGCGAAGATACAAAACAAAAATTAACAAATATGTTAAAACAAAAAATATAAAATATTATGAGAAGTATTTAAATAAATAAGGCTGATAGTAAAGCTGAAATTAAGAATTACTTCTCATAATGTAAAACTTCTCATAATAATAATTATCGGAAGCTTCCGATAATTATTAGGAAATTGTAAATTACGCATATTAAATCATCCCCAAGCATAAAAATCCTAGACTTTAGGGTTTTTATGCCTAGGATGGTTTATGAACGTACAATCAAAAATTATATTTTTGAATATTTATTTTTCTTTTTCCAAATATCTAATGGTACAAAATGAGGCTTATTACATTTAGGACAATACATTATTGGATAATTTATTCCGTTCCACATTTCCTCAATTTCGTGCCAATCTTCGTTAAGTTCCTGATAATTACATTTTAAACATCTAAGATCAATTGTCTCATCGTATATTTCTTTTTCAGCAAATTCATAAATTAGAGCCTTTGTCTTTTCATCTAATTTACTTAAGTTTTTATCTATATCTACAAGAGGTTGATTATATTCGTCCTCTTCATATTCTCCATTAACATATTCTACTTCGAAATCAAACATTTCATATGTGTAGAAGAATATAGCTCGTCTTAGCTTTTCCTCTTTAGTTAATAATCTACGATTAATGGTAAAATCCACAATTATCCGTCCTCCTTCGAATAATCTGCAAAATAACAAAGTTCAGGAATGATCTTCATTGTATGTCCGCAGTGACAAAGTATTGGGTCATATTTATACGATGAAATAAGTCTATCTCTCCAAGATAGATTTTTCTTCATTTTGTCTATTTTATGTTTTTTATATAGTTTGGGTTGATGATCAATATTTATGGAAGAATGATTAGCATAAAATCCATAATACCTCGTAGTATGCACACCTTCTTCAGGAATATGAATAATAAGTTTAGCAATAAAGTCAAAAAATGATTCTGTTACATATTGTCTACCAATTTTATCGTTTTCATCTAGTATAGCATCATCTTCATGTGGGTCATAGTAGTAGTATACCATTTTGTTTTCAGAATCATATTTAATGATTCTAGATTCGCTCATTGCTGGATGGCCAGCATATCTACAAATATAATTAACAATTTTTTTGATTTGTTTAGAATTCTTACATTGAATTTGTGGTGCATGAACATAAAAACCATTTTTCTTATTAGAATAAATTTTAGATTTAAGTATATAAAATTTTTGTGCTTCCTCTTTAGATATATTATTTTTTAAAAAAGTATACATTCTTTTTAATAATTGATTCATAAAAGATTTTCGTAATGAATCATAATTAAAGTAATTAAAAGGTTTCTTTTTACCAGTGTTATCAATGGTACATTCAGCAATTAATGTATGGATATGAGGATTGTGTTTCATATCACGACCAAATGTATGAAGTGTTGAAATGAATCCTAATCTTTCATTTCTCTTTTTGGCAGCTTTAGATTTCCCCTGAATAACAAATGTTAAAACATCATTAACAGCTTCAAATAGTTCGTTGTACAGCTCTTTATATTTTTGAAAATAGTTTCGTAAGGATGAATCAATTGTCCAAGTAATATGTCTATGAGGAACAAGTATACAAGTTTCAGCAATTTTGTTAGCTCGAGCATCTCTATACTTTTTACCACAAGAAACACAAAAACGTGAATGACATGATAAACCACGAATGTAAATATCTTTACAATTGGGACATTCATAGAATAAATATCCCTTTTTAAAGTTACGACAATCAATCATATCTTCAACATTTTTAATGATAGACTGTCTTATTGGTTTATTGATAGAGGCGCAATGCGCTTTAAACTCTTCCCAATTATCTATAAAAATTTCTTGAATTGAAATATGATCATTTTCTTTTAAAGCATAAGGGAGATTGTTGATCTTATTGTACTCATTTTCATAAATATCAAATCCCGCTTCAGCAGCAGCTAAAAGTTTATGTTGAAGAATAGGGCTTTTAGAGTAAACAAAATAAGGTTTAGGTTTTATATCAATTGGAAGAAAGCTTGTCACAACAGTAGACATAAAATCACCGGTAATATTGTACAATAAATGTTACAAAAGAAAAAGAGGGCATTGCCCTCTGAGAAGAATGACAGAAAGATTTTAATCTTTTGGCATTCTATTTTTTATTTGATTGTTTGTATTAATAAAGAATTAACTTGTTTGGTGGATATTTTAAGAAAAATACAAAAATATGCGAAAATCTTTCAAGATTTTGAGTGATTATGTTTAAATTTAGTGCTTTTCAGAAAAAACTTTCATTAATTTTTATATATTTTAAGTTTGATATAAGAAGAGGCTTTCTCAAATGTTATTATAAAACTATTCTAGCATATCAAAAAATGGTAAAATATAGAAAATAGTGTTAGTGAGGATAAGTAGTATGGCAGCATCATTTAAAGAATATGTAGAAGAAAAATATTATGATTATTTATATAGTAAATTGAAATATTATATATTTGACAATAAATCTAACATATCATTTAGATTAAAAAATATTGACACTGTTCACTATGTAGAAGTGGAAGACGCCTATTTTAAAAAATTTTATGTCCACAATTATTCAAAAAACCAAGTAGGTATTTCAATAATAATAGAAGTAGAAGCTACGCTTAAAGAATATAAATGTGGTGAATATAATTTTGATCATGATTATCCATGGTTTTTGGTTAAATGTAGATGTGATTTTACGGATAAAATATCTAATTTTAAGATTGTATCAATAGAACATTATGATGGCCTTGATAAAGAACAGTTTGGATTGACTGATAATTTAATTCCATATATTAAAAAGGAAAGGCTAGATGATTATGCTGCCCCAATATTACAAAGTGTCTATCCAGAAGCGTTAAAAGGAAGCCCAATTAATCCATACGAATTTGCCAGGAGATTAAAACTTAATATCAAAGAAGTTTTATTTAAAGATAAAAATAAAATGGGAACGATTTATTTTGCGGAGCATAAAGTTAAAACTAACAAAGGTATAATTAAAACGATTCCTGCAAATACAATAATGGTTTCAAAAAAAGCTAGATTGTTTGGATTTGAGGGCAGTAATAATTTCACAATTATTCACGAATGTGTTCATTACATTTTGCATAAAAGAGCATTTCGATTAGAAAGGCTATTCAACAAAAAGGCCAAAAGTATAGAGTGTTATACTGATGGTTCTGGTATTACAAATGCCAATACATCGGCAATTGATTGGATGGAGTGGCAAGCCAATAATCTTGCTCCAAGACTAATGATGCCTGCTGAACAATTTAAAAATAAAGTATTGGAATATTTAGATAATTATCGCTTAACACACGAGACTAATGATTATTTAAATTATTATGAGAAATTAATGTATGATTTGGCAAATTATTATGGGGCATCTATAGAATCAGTAAAGATTAGACTGATTGAATTAGGTTTTGAATTTCCATTGGGATGCTTAATAACTGTTGATGGTAAGACTGTTATGCCTCATACGTTTAGTAAAGGAGCATTAGCCAAAAATGAAACTTATTCAATTAGTGAAGCAGATGCTGCTATGTATTCATTTACTGAAAAATATATTAATAATAATTCATTAATTGATGCTTATATTTATGTGGATTCTCATTTATGCATAAATCATTCTAAATTTATAACTAAAAATGAATTTGGAAGAATAGTTTTGACGGATTATGCAAGACATCATATGGATGAATGCTGTATAAAATTTGAACTGGATATCCCTAAAAAAATAGGACATCAGGAGATGAATTATAATTCTTTTAAAATTTTAAATCGAAAAAAAGGTAATCATTCAGAGATTGTAGTTAAAGCGTTTAAGTTATTTAGTGTTGCGGCTACTAATAATAATCAAAATTTGATAGAAGAAGCATTTGACAAAGTAGATGATTTATTCTCTCGTATTCCAAGAACTTCAAATGGACTATTTTTAATCTTAAAGGAATATAGTGGGTATTCAATACAGGAACTAGTAGATATATCAGGACTTAGTAAAGAAACGGTTGAAAATTATTTATATAAAGAAAATTATAATTATTCCCAAGAAGGAGTTGTTAGGATGTTATTAGCAATGAATATTCCATCTAAAATCAGCTTTATTGCATTAGAGTTATGCAAATGTGGGCTCAATATTAAAGACACACAACAGCAATGGATTGATTATGTCTTGAGAAATCGTTGGTTATATAGTATTAATGAGAATCTTAAATTCTTATTAGACAGAAAAATTTATATATAATTAATAATTTTACCTGGTTATGAACCGGGTAATTTTTTTGGCA
>CAMEKY010000050.1 GCA_945921565.1 uncultured Clostridium sp.
CAGTGATTTAGAACCTAGTGCCTCAGAGGAAGAAATGGACCCTAGTGTTTTAGATATACAAGGAGCAGATGTTCAATCATCTGGTGATGAGACAAAATATGATGATATGCAATTTGATGAACAATTATCTGAAGAAAGTATGGATAATGATTTAATTGAGGAAGATATTGTTACTGATGAATTAAAGAAAGCATATCAGGAATTATTAGATGATTCATCAGCTGAGCAAGAGGAGTCAAATCCTTTAGATAAAGAAGTTAATTCTGATTTAAATGATTTAAATAATCAAGCTAATGATGTGGAGTCACATAGTGATATAGAAGAAAAATCACAAAGTGTAGAAGAAGCTATAATCCTTGATTTAAATCAAGATGAAGCTGAAAGTGTTGATGATATTCTTAAGCAGCTTGCTCAAATCAATGATTATGAGGAAGTAGAGGATGAGCATGAAGAATCATTTGATGATGAAATAAATAAAGGAAGTAGAGGTGAATAAAAATGAATATATGGACCGTTACATTTTGGATTACAGTTTCAACGTTTGTTTTATTAACGATGTTTCTGATTATTAGAAGATATTGTAAAAATAAGTACTATCATTCATTTTATGATGATGAACTATTTAAAGAAGAAAAGAATGGTAATGCCAAAAACTATATTTATTCACCAGCTAACGAAACTAAAGAATATATTTTAAGATATATTTTAAGAAAAAGTATTTATGATAAATCAATTGTGTTAAATTATAAGGAAGAATATGAATACATTGAATATTACATTAAATGCTTTAATAAACATAAAAAAGTTATCCAGGTTATAGATGTAAAAGAAACAAATACAACGACTGTATCAAAAATAATTTGCTTAAACAGGAATACTGATAGAGTAAATGTATTTGTTAAAAATGTTAATCATAATGTAGATATAAATACATCAGAAATTAGACCTATTCCAAAAAAGAATATTCATTTATATTCAATTGCGGTGTCATTAAATTTCTTTGCATTAATATATGCATTAAGACATTTAATCTTATATCTAGTATTAAAATCACAGTTTAGACCATTTTTAACAAATGGTTGGAATTACTTGACCCTTTTAATCATTTTAGTAAGTAGTGTAATCATGTATATTCTAACTTTCTTTTCAATTAGAAGAAGAAACTTTAGAAACAAGAATCGAGGTGCTCTAAGATATGAATTCTATTAATAAAATCAAAAAAATACAATACCATAGAACAACATCTGATGTTATTGATTTAAAAGAGTACATCGTATTTGAGGATGAGGTTAATAAATCTAAACAAGCCTTGTTTAAGTTTCATAACAGCTTAAATCAAGATGTCATGTCTTTTACTTTTGAGATTTCTCAGTATAATAGTGAAAATTTCTTGATAGAAAAAGTAGTGGTTTCATACAATAATCGCTCAGTGAGTAATAGTGATTTTGTCCCAGAATCAAAGCTTACTCTAAATTATGATTGTCAAAGAATAGAGTGTCATTTAGTAAAGGCTATATTTGAAAGAATTTCTTGGGAAAATGGGAAATTCAGTCCAATTCCTTACACATTAAACGAATTTAGAGCCTCATTTGATTCAAAGGCAAATGAAAATGAGATAAAAAAGCAACCTAGCAAGCCTAAGAAAAAGGTTACTATAACTAAGAATTCAGTAAGAGTTAAGGACGTTACTACATCTAATGTTCCAAAGGGATATAAAATCTATTCAGTAATAGCATGTGTATTACTTATTGCTGGAATATTTGCTAGTGCATTTATATATAAGTCATGGTTTAATGATTTTTATGATGGTACATTTCAATATCATATTAATAAACATCATCATACCTGTATAATAACTGGTTATGAATCAACTTCAGATGAGGTTGTTATTCCCAATGTTATTGATGATAAATACACAGTTGTTGGAATTGGTAAAAAAGCATTTAAAGATTCAGATGTTACAAAGGTTAAAGTAGAAGCCTATAGCTTAAATATTCAGGATGAAGCTTTCAGTGGGGCTAAGAAATTAAAGGAATTTATTCCAAATCAAGAAAAATCCGAACTATATTTAGGAAGAGGTGTATTTTCTGAGTGTACAAGTTTAGAAAGAGTTGAACTAAATAACGTATATAATATATATGATTATACATTCTCTGACTGTACAAGCTTAACTGAATTAATTGTTCCTAATGCTACATTATATGCTCATTCACTTGAGGGTTGTAGTAGCTTGGCAACATTAGAATATAACAACACTGATTATTATGTTAATTTTTCAGATTTGTTTGGTAATGGTTCTATAAATTTAAATACAGTAATTACTAACATGGGTACCATTTCAGCTAATTATTTTGGATCTATCCCATCCCTTTCTACTGTAACACTTTTAAACCCGGGTGTAGTGGTTGAATTTGGGGCATATAAGGGCTTAGGTATACCAGGATATTATGGAAATGACACATTAGAATATAACAACGGATATTTACTAGTTAATACAAACACAGATGAATTTGTTATTGATAATTTCCCAGATAATGCTATTGATTTGATTTTTGATAAGATTGCAAATTATTGCAAAACATTAGTAATTAATAACGCAAGCATAAGATTATCTCAAAATAATATTAATAAGCTTAAACACCTAAACAATATAATAATTAAGGATTGTGCAAGCATTGATTATGATGCGTTTAGCAATAAATCCAATTTATACTTAGAAGCTAAATCAAGTATATTTAATAAGATGGTAGGATATCAAGCGGCATTTACTGATGTCAAAGTAACAGAATTTGACAGTAATTATTATAATTGCTTATCAAAGTTTACAAACTTAATTTCTTTGTCTATGCCATTTGTTGATATGAGTCTTTCGTCTCTTGGTGTAAGTGCAAATGTTTGCAATATCTCTTATTCAGAGTGTATAGCAACAGCTATTCCAAAAAATTATATGACCTCATACCATAATGTTAGAACCATTTCCTTCCCCGAGGGAATAAAGAGTGTAGAGTCAAATGTAATATCTAACTGTTGGTCTTTACATAGCGTATATTTACCGAAATCAATTGAAGAAATGTCTGTAGGTGTAATTGGAGATGGTTGTGCTAATCTTAGTGAAGTAACGCTACCATTTGTTGGTACTACAAGTACTAGTCCACTATCATATATGAAGGTTAATTATTCATATGAAAGCACAAAATACTTAAAGGTTTTAGGTAAAACATATGGTGGTGATGATTTCTCGCTAGGTCTTGAAAAGGCATTAGGTATAGACTTTGAGGATGAGGTTTTAAATACGTCGATGCTACTTGAGAATTGCTACAGCCTATCAAAGCTAAAGTTTACAAATAATACATATATTTCTGATATTGTTGAAAAGAACAGCTTATCGCTTGAGTGGCTATTCCTAGACAATGTAAATGAGATATATTTGAATTATGATTTAGTCAAGGCAAGAAGAATATGGATGAACATAAATAATACTTACAATTCGTTAAACCCTGTAGCCTTAGCCCAGATGCAAACAATTCTATATTTAACTGGTACTGAACCGATAAACTACTACAATGTTTATTATGGTGTATCAGAAACATATGAAAGTGTAAAATACAATTAATCATATAAAAAAGTAATATACGAAAGGAGGTATTCCAAATGGACCTTCATAATTTAATAAAGCAATTAATTTGGTGGGGACCAACCGTTCTTTTTGGATTGACATTGTTAATTTCATTTTTGATTGGATTTAATAGAGGATTTAGAAAGAGTTTCATATTGTGCATTAATTCCTTTATTGCTTTTATAATATGCTTAACATTGTATTTTTGCTTAGTAAATTTAAAATGTATTGATAGTTTTTTACTTGAAGCTACTAATACAATAATGGGTGATAAATATTGGCTTCAAGATACCTTAGGAGTTAGCAAAACCTGCGAAACATTACGAGAGGTTATATTAGAAGCCCTTCCTAGAAATTTAAATTTTATGGACGGACTTGCATTAATTCTAGCGGATAATGGTCAATATTTATCTACTCTTGTAGATCTTTCATTCCATTTAATATTTGGAGTATTTGCCTATATTTTGTATTATATACTGATATTTATAGGATATATAATCTATCTAATATTCTTTAAAGAATCTAAGTACATGAGAAAAAAAGAAGTCGACTTTATGAATGGAGATACCGCCACTTCCTATCGTAAAAGAAGGCTAGGTGGCGGATTTGTTGGATTATCAAGAGGCCTTGTCAAAGGGTTTATAAATCTTTCGTTTTTGGGAATGCTTTTCTTCATTATTGCTGGAGGTACTGGTGAAAGAGAGCAAAGTAATGTAGATTTAGGAAACAATGAGGTTAATTACATTGTTGATGCCTATGATGGCATAGGAAGCTATGGTACAAAGGGAATTTACAAGATTCTTAATATGTGCAAGGATCCTAATGATGTTCCGTATTATTTGTTTGCGGCGGACTTAGTGTTCCAAGGAAAATTAGATGATCCAGAAAGACACATAAGCGATGAAAATGTTTATTTTAGAAGTGAATTAGCTTCATATACTAAATTTTCGCGAGATACTGCTGAACTGTTATTAAAATATGGGGATAGTGACATTAGGAATGCTATTTTATATGGTACTGATGATGTATGGAATATACTATATCCTATTTTTGAAAACCAAGATTTCCAAAATGAGTTTAGAAGTATAATATATGAATTTGATATGGGTACATATTTTATTAATCTTACATTATCACTTGCAGTAAGCATTGCCAAGCATATAAATGAGCTTTCTATTTCAGAGCAGCTAGACCCAATAGTTGGTGAAATATTTAGCATATTGTTTAATAAGGATTATCATTGTAGTGCAGTTCCATATGAGGCATCCTTACAAAGCAATGTTAAATTACCTACTCTAGATTCGACAGTATTAATTACAAGAGAAGATGTGAATGCTATATTTGAAATAATAATTTGTTATGTTAATGAGGTACATAATTTTTATGAAAATAACAGTATAACAGATGAATTTTATATTTCTTTAATTAGAAAAATATTGCCGTATATTTCAAGGCTTTCAATTTTAAATACAGGAAATAAAGCTAAGATTGATCCAGTATTAAAAAGAGTTTATGCATATTGTATATATAGGCTATTTGGTGAAGGCTATGAAGGCGAACAGGAGGACCTAATTGAAAGCTCATCTAGGTTCTATATTGGCGATGAATTTGAGAATGTATCATGGATAGATGAAATCAACTATTTACTTAATATTTGTGAAGATGTCACATATTTATATGAGGAATTAGATTATAATAATTTAAGAACAAATGATGAGGTTATTGATGCATTTTTCAATTTATTTTCATTAAACAATCCAAATTACATAATAAATCGTGAAAGAATTGATCGTGTAATTAGATTTATTGGTAATTCTCATATTGTAAGTGAGGTATTAACAACTAAAGTCTTTACATATAATGTTGAGTTTATTTTAAACTCCATAATCACAGATTATAAAATTCCACAAAATATCAATTATGTGAATGTATATGATAATGAAGGAAGATTAATTGAATATGGTGAATTATATAATTTGTTAACAGCAGTAGAGGCTTTAATTTTTGATGATGCGAATGCACAATTACTTCACCAAGCTATAAATAGCACAAGAAGTCAAACTTTATCAATTGTAAAGAGCTTGTTTAAGAGCTTAGAAGAAACAAGCTTTAAAGGGAATACGGTTATTAACTATATTTCAAATTCTAAAATTGTCAATTCATTATTAACAAATGTGATATATAGTATTGAGCTTGTAGATGGTATAGAAATATATCAAGATGAGGAAGTCATAATAGAGTACCCAAATGGGGCAAAAGTTATTGAAAATGAAGAATTTAAGATTTTAACTAAGAAATTCATAGGGCTATTTGATTTATTAGAATCAGTAATAGATGATCCATCGATTGACAACATTATAGGCTTGCTTGAGGATAAGAGTATCTTAGATTATTTTGATTCTAAAATAATTGCAGGAACAATAAATACGACCGCGCTTAAGTTCTTAAGAGACTCAGATTTTCTTGTTGTACCAGAATCTGCTTTGGATAATGAAATATATAAACTGATTAAAATTATTCAAAATGATGAATATAATATAAATATTAAGGATTTAATAAATGGTGATACTACATCAATTACAAGATTACTTGATAGACTAGATGATAGCATATTTAATGACATATACTCATCAGTAATTATTTCCGCAACAATTACTAAATATTTAAATGATATAATTGGTGATTTTGTGTATAAAGAGGTTATTAATAATAGTTATATATATGATTCTGATATTATGTCATATGATAGATACGAAATTTTATCAATGATTAAGGCAATTAAGGTATTTGATTTGAGTATTACTGAGCTTATAGATTCTGATATCAATCAAATTATTGACAAAATAAAAACTACATTCCTAAATTTAGATATTAATGGATTTAATGAAATATGGAATTCTTACTTGTTAAGTGGTATTATCTCTAAGCAAATAGAGGATGTTTTATTGTCAGATACATTAGGCTTTGATGGATTAGATAGATGTATAAGAGATAAAGCCATATTTGAAACAGAAAATAAATTATATCGATATAAAGCGTTAGAATTATATTCCTTGAAACAAGCTTTAGTTGAATCATTTGGTATTACAGACATTGATAATATCAGTATTAATACAGATATATTCTTTAGTTTATATATAAGTGATTCCTCTATTCAACCAAAAATTGATAGTCTTTATAATTCTTTACTTGCATCATATATAATTAAATCAGTATTAGATGATGTTTTAACATCTGAATTAATTGGATTATCTATGGATATGATAAATTATTCTGGAATTCTTGAGCCTAAGAATGATTTACATAGCTACCCAATTTATTCTAAAAATGAAATTATTTCCTTCTTAAGGTGTGTTAAGGAAGTATTCTTGATTGAGAATGAGGAGTCGATGAAGAATCTAAATTATAATGATGTTATTGCTAATCTTGAAGAAGATGATATTGATATTATATATGAATCAATAATGTGGAAATTTGTTTTCGCAATTAACTTTGATTTAGTTCTTACAGAAGGCTTTATAGATACTAATTTACGTGATTCAAATTATGTTAAGGAATATATTAGAACCTTTGATTCAAAGGGGAATAAGCTTGAGTTTAGCTATTACCGTAAGGAAGAATTAAAAAATATAATTACTGCAAATAAAAAGCTTGGTATATTTGTTGATGGTGAATTTGTAATTCCAAATCAAGCTTCACTAAAGGAATTAGATGATAGGACATCATTATATAATTCATATATTATACTTGGAATTCTAACTAAGATTATTTCTGCAGATATAATTAATAATGTGGCATTTATAAAGGATACACCTTTTGCATATCAAAATTTGCATGATGCGAATGATACTCAAATAAAGATTCTTAAGACAACTGAGCTTGATGTTTTAATTGATATGATCAGCTCAACTAATACGCTTGAAGCACTGTCACTTAATGATGTTAATGATTTAGTTTTAAAATCAAGCATTTTATGGGCATCATTGTCACATTACTTGATTAATGATAGTGGTTTAACTGTCGTAGATCAAATTGTATTAAAAAATTATATTAATGAGGATAACGTAATTGATACTAATAATTCATATGTTGATAAAGTTGAAATCAGTAAATTAGTTGATTCAGCTACAACGCTTGGAATTACTGATGCAAGTGGTCTATCAAATATTAGTAGTCATGGTATAACCAATGATCAAGATACTATTAGTACAATATTTAAAAGCTTGATTATAAGAGCATCATTACCTAGCTTATTAACAATTAAGAATGAAGGTAAAGAATATTACCTTAAGACTACAATCCAAAATACAGAAGAGTATAAGTATAAAGGTGCCAAATATTGTGTATTAAGTGAAGAAGAATATGTAAAAACATTTACTATATTGTTATCAATGGCTGTTCAAGATGAAGGTATGAATTACCACCTAACTAGTGATTATACTCAATTCTTTCAACTTGATTATGCAAGCCTATCTGATACCTTACTAATACTTATATCAGAATACCTAGCTAATAAGACGATCACTATAACTATGTTTTTTCCAATAACAATTAATTTTAGTGATTTCTTGACAAATGAGATGAGTGCATTAAATTTATATAATCAAACGCTTAATACTGTTTTTGTATTTAGTGAAGAGCAATTTGGAATTTTACGAGGCTATTTTGCTTGATGTGATTAGATAGTAAAATGAGTAATGGAAAACATTACTCTTTTACTTTGCTTGAAATCATGCATTTTAATTTGAATAATACAACATAATATAGAATAAAAATTAACATTTTTATAAAATAGATAAATTTTATTAGTGCTGTTATTGACATTTCCTACTAATTAAAGTAAAATATATGAAAATGTTATGAAAGGGGAAACTTTATGATTAAACAACCATTAAAGGGAATGAATGATTTTCTTCCTAAAGATGCTAGACTAAGAGATTATATGATTAGTCAAATTCTAAAGGTTTATCATTCGTTTGGCTATGACAGAATATATACCCCAGCTATTGAGGATATTGCAAATATTGACAATAAAGAGGGAGGAGATAATCAAAAGCTAATTTTTAAGATATTAAAAAGAGGCGAAAAATTAGAAGAAGCCATTGCAAATGAAGATTATACTAAGCTTTCTGATATGGGACTTAGATATGATTTAACCTTACCTTTAACTCGCTTTTATTCTAATAATAAAGCGAATTTACCTCCAATATCAAAGTTTATTCAAATCGATAGAGTATATCGAGCTGAAAGGCCACAAAGAGGAAGAGACAGAGAATTTATTCAATGTGATATAGATGTTATTGGAGATTCGTCATGTAATCGAGAAATTGAACTTATTACAGCTACATCAAGGGCTTTGCTTGAATTTCCAATTGGAGAATTCTTTATTCGAGTTAACAATCGTCAGGTATTAAGAGCTGTATTGTTATCATTTGGATTCTTAAGTGAAAATTTAGATAGTGTATGTATCTCTTTAGATAAGCTTGATAAAATTGGACCAGATGGAGTTGCAAATGAATTAAGAGAAAATGATTATAGTGAAGAGGCTATATCAAAACTATATGAATTTATTTCTAAGCCTGTGACATTAGATGATGTAAAAGCTTTATTAAAAGATAATGAAAATTTTGCAGTTTTAGAGAATGTTATTAATGGGTCAAATGATTTATCTAATAACAAATATGAAGTTGTATATGATTTTACCTTAGTACGAGGACAAGGGTATTATACTGGGTGTGTATTTGAAATTGCCTCAAAAAAATTTGGTGGTACAATCGGTGGAGGGGGACGCTACGATAATTTAATTGGTAAATTTACTGGGCAGGATACTCCGGCAGTCGGCTTTTCAATTGGATTTGAGCGCTTATATACCATATTAAAGGATATAAATTTCGAAGTACCTACTACTAAAAAGCTTGCAATTATATATAAAAATAGCTATATAGAAGCTTTTAAGTTTGCAGATTCTTATCGTGAGTCATACGAAGTATCATTGTTTGATTTTCCTAAAAAGATTGGAAAGCTTTTAAATAGATTGGAAACAGAAGGATATCAAGCATATATTATTTTTGATGAAAATAACACAACAAATGATTTAAATGTTATTGAATCAAATATTTAATTTAGTTATTCAAAAAGAATGATAAAATATAAAAAAATGAATGGGAGTTGATGATTATGAAGTTAAAAAGATTATTATTTGGAGTTGCTGGAGTTTCGGCTAGTTTATTAATGATTGCGTGTACAAAAGATAATGCGGCTGAAACTAGCTTAAATCCTACGACGGTAGCACCTACAACAGAAGTGCCAACAACAGTAGCACCTACAACAGAAGTGCCAACAACAGTAGCACCAACAACAGTAGCTACTACAACAGGACCTTCAATTACATATGAGGCTGGTCCGTTAGATTCATTTAAGTTTGAATCAAAAACATATACGTATAGTGGAGAAGAATATGTGTTAGAGGCTGTTAATATTCCTGAGGGATATAGAGCTGAATACACAAATAATAAAGCTACTGAAAAAGGCAAATATTATGCAAATTGTAAGCTATATGATTCAAATAACGAATTAGTAGCTAATAGATATGCATATTTATTAATTGATACTGCACCTTCAGCTGAGTTTGAAGAATATTGTGATGAATTCTTCTTAGAGTATTTTGGTGATGATGTACAATATTGGAATGTATTTACAATTGATCCATCTGCATTTGGATATGTTAGACCAGATGATTTAGAGGTTTCATGGTATTTTTATGAGCCTATGACAGATAGTGATGTTTTAGAAACATATGAATACTATACTGGATTATTTAATGAATTAAAGAAGTTTGACACAAATAAATTGTCTTATAATCAAATGCTTACATATGAGAAAATGTATTCTACTCTTGAGTCAGGATGTAATTCTTATAATCCAGAAACTTATGAGGAGTCTTTAATGAGTATTGAATATATCGATAAATTTGGTGGATATGTAGCAGATTTCTGTGATACAATCGAAAACTATAATGTGTATACAAAAACTGATGTATTGGATATGATTTCATATACTAAGTCAACAGATGAGGCTTTTTTATCATACGTTAATTTTGTAAAGGATCGCTATGATGCCGGCTATGCTTATTCAGAGTTTACAATAAATGAAATGTGCAGTTATTTGGATGACATAATCGCTGATGGTCAGGAATTCTATTTATACACTCTTGTTGAAAATAAAATTAATTCTTCAACAATTGATGAGGCTTTAAAGGAAGGATTAATTTCTGAGTTTAAGGCAGCTTTATCTGATGATTTCTTAGTTGGTGTTAATCAACTTAAAACAGAACTTTCAGGATTAGTTGGAACATATACTACAGCAGAAGAAGGATATTTCCAAAATTATGGTGAAGATGCAAAGGCTTTATATAAAGCAATGCTTGAAAGTAGACTAGGCTATGATGAAATAGATGTTGACGAATATTTCGCAACTCTTGAAACATGGGTTACTGATAGTTTAGCTGAAGTCAATGCAATCCTAGCTAAATATCAAAGATGGAATAATAGTTCAAAGTATCAAAAGGATGCTAAAGAATTCCTAAGATATGTTAATGGACAAAAATTCTTGACATCGCTTAGAACTCCTGAAGATATGATAGAGTATTTAAAGCATTTCTCAAAAACAATTGTAGGAAGTCTAGATTCAGAGCCTGAAATCGGATTTAAGTATATGGACGACTCAGTTGCAAAAAGAACTAATACAGTTGCATATTATAGAAAGTCACCACTTGATGGCGATAAGCATGAAAGTATTACATTAAACGGTAATATGTTAAGCAAAGATTATGATGAAATGTTACTTACAATTGCTCATGAGGGATATCCAGGTCACTTATATGAATATGTCAATTCAAAAGAATTAGGCCTATCAAATTTAATTACTGTGGCTACTAATACTGGACATGGTGAAGGATGGGCAATGTATGTTGAAATATGCTTATTAAATTATATTGGATCAACTGCATCTTTAGGTGCAAATCTATATTGTCAGTATACCTTGTTTAATCAATTATTTGGTTATTTCTTAAATGCTTATTTGGATTGTGCTGTTAACTACTATGGCTGGGATTTGGCTAAAGTAAAAAATTATTTTGAAAATAATGAGTTAAATGTTGATGCTGCACAAGACTTCTATCGTACATTGATTGAAATGCCAACTGTATATTCTGCATATGGCTATGGATTGGGGACATTCCTTACAATTCATAGTAATGCGAAAACTCAACTTGGCGATGAATATGATGAGATTAGCTTTAATGCCTATATCATGTCAGAAGGTTGGGCTGGTCTTCAAAGGACAACAGAGCTTGCCCAAGAATATATTGATGCGGTACTTGAATTAAATAAAGCAGAAGAATAATAAAAATGGCTTGAGTCAGATTAAAATGACTTAAGCTTTTTTAATTAGTGTGCCGGGCATGGCACTAATCTTACTGGTGAAAGTCCAGTCACGGGTATTTACCGCCAAGTGTAGCAAACCCCAAGCCGTTAACAGTAATGTTATGGGTGAAGGAAGGGGCTAGCAAAGTTCTCGAGCCTACGCATAGAAACTTGATGAGGCTAAATGGTGGATAAGGTTGCTAGTCAAACTGAAGTCCAAAAGGTAAACGTAAAACCAAGACAGTAAATCAAGAGGTTGTGGAACGAAAGATTAGTGAATTACCCCGGGAGGCCTCATCAAAGAGATTTCTAGATGTCTTAAAACGAATATAGTAAACCCTAACGAAAAATGTGAATTGATGAGGAGTCAGCTGAGGTCGTAGTATGTGAGGAGCCACTCACAAAAGGACCTAATGTTTATATAGTGCGAATCACTATAAGCAATGT
>CAMEKY010000051.1 GCA_945921565.1 uncultured Clostridium sp.
TGTATCTTAGGTATATTATGTGCAGTCATCATTATTGTTACGTTCTATGGACAAAATGTAGGTACATTCTCAATCAAGCTTGGGGATGATTTAAAGAATCGTTCGATATTTCTATCAACAGATCCTGAATTTAATTGGTATAATTCAAGATTAGAGGCTGACCCACTAAATGATGCTAATCTTGGGAACCTACCATTTATTTTGGAAAAAGAATGTAAAAGAACAAATGGTACATATATAAGTAAGAATAGGGATTATATAGGATATACATTTTACCTTAAAAATCTTGGTATCGAAACAGTGAGTGTATCGCAGATATGTCGTATATCTGGATATGAGAAAACAGAGGAATGCGATATATCAGATTCATCATGGTTTTGGTATTTTGAGGATGATGAAGAAAATGGAACCGTATATAAAAGAGATGATAAAAATGGTGGTGCTGATTACTGGGATGAATATCCTCAGTATCCACAAACTACAGCTTTTATAGAGGATGATGTTGTATATAATAAAAACCTTATTGATTTAAAGCCTGGAGATGTAAAAAAAATAACCTTGATTACTTGGATTGAAGCTGCTGATCCTGATATGGCAGATTATGTTGCAGATCAAAAGATTAGATATGAATTATCATTTGCAGTATATGATGAGGAGCAGTAGTTATGAGAAGTAAACTTGTCTTATCTACGGTAGCTATTATATTACTAGTGATTACAGTGCTATCGTCTACGTTTGCAGCATATTACAATGGCCTTACAGCTTATGTTGGAGGTGCTGATATAACATTGAGTTCTGACAATTATACTTCGATGTCAATTGATGGTGTTAATTTTAGTGAAAGATTAACAGCAAAAGATGTATATAAGGGTATAATTGCTCGCTTCAAGGGATATACATTTAATGACCGGGGTAACTTCTTAGATGGCACAAAAGAAATAGAGGCTACATCAGAATTAATTGAGCAAGAAATCAAAAAGATTACATTAAGTCCAGTTACAACGACTGATGGTAAATCATTTCAAAATGTTTCATTTAATGGTGCTATTGAGGATGTAAGTGTTAAAAGAGGTACATTCATAAGCTTTGATTTATATTTTAAGTCAAATGTTGATCGTAAATTTGATTTGTACTTTAATACCGATGCTAATAATTATGATTTAGATAAAAATACAGTAAAAATTACTGCAGATGACGTTAATGTTAATAATGCAAATTTCTCATTAAATCATAACTATAATACCTATGATGAGCTTGGGAATACGGTTATTCATAACAAAGATGATGAATTAAAGATTAATCCATCTGATGCAGTGAGATTTTCTACAGTTGTTGGTGAAAAAACCAAAATCTATGAGCCAAACATTGGTCTTGGCTCTGTGTCTACCAAATTAAATAGTGACGCATTTGATGGTGAATATAGAGCTTATGCATCAAGATTCGATGAAAATAAGAACGCAGCCGTTTCCTATAGTAAAAATGGAGGCGCAACGTATGAGTCTTATTCATATAGCCAGATGCCAGTTACATATCAAGGATTTGATAGTGTGGACGCGCTTACGATTGTTGGATTTGAACATAAAGATCAAATAAAGACAGTGAATTTTAATTTCTGGCTTGAGGGCTGGGATGCAGATTGCTTCGAACCAATCGTTGGTAAGCAAATCAGAATTTCCTTATCCTTTAGAGGTATGGAAGGTATATCAAGCTATACGATTAACTATCATGATGGGGATATGGTTAAGAGTGTAGAGTATTTAAAAAGTAATCTTTTAGATACTATTCCAAGAGAAATATTATATAAAGAAGGAAGCAAATTCTTAGGATGGTATTTAGAGGATAACGAAACGGAATTTGATTTTAAACCTTTAGAGTATGTGGATCAAGTTCTAGATGTATATGCCAAATGGCAAAATAATTAAAAAATAGAGGAGAAAAAACAAAATGAAAAAAAGTATTAGAAGAAAATTAATTATGTCAGCTGTAGCAGTAGGAGCTGCAGCATTAGCTACAACATCATCAACATATGCATGGTTTGTATCAAATGCAGAAGTAAAAACATCTGTAATTACTGGTAGTATTACAAGTTCAGAGGCTAACTTACAAATTTCTGCTACAGAAAATGGTGTATATGGAGTAACTGCTACACCAGCAGTACCTGAAACAAAATTAAAGACAATCACAAAAGCAGCAAGTAGTGCATTTGGTGCATATCAAAATATTAATGGAACTACTGCAAGCGATGGGTATGTTGAATTTAGTCTTTGGTTTAAAGCTTCTGGTTTAGCTAAACAAAATTATAAATTATCATTAGAAAGATCAACAGATGCTGCAGCTCCAAAAGATAGTAATGCTGAAACACCATACACTGCATTAGCAGGAGTTATTTCTGATGGCTATACAACTATCACTGCAGGAAATGAAATTTCAGAAGATGTAACTAAGGCAATGTATCTTTCAGTAAAAACTGGAGAATCAACATCAGTAAACATTCCATTTAACTCTGAAAAGGGTAAATATGATGGTGTTAAATATTATAATACAGTAACTGGTACTTCAACAGCTAAAGCATCAACTGTAACTGCATATGGATATAATGCTGAATCAGCACCAAGAGGAATTGCCATAGGTGATGCAGGTTTTAGTTGTGATTTATATACTATTTCTAACGATACTGAAGGAGCTACTGTTAAATTCGAAGTTAAATTCCAAATTTGGCTTGATGGTGCAGATGATGCCGGATTCGATGCAATCGCTGGTCATAATTGGTCAGTCGGATTAAATTTCAAATTATCATCTGCTGCTTAATTATTAATAATAATCTAGTTTAATGAAAGGAGCATACCATGGAATATTTTATTAAAAAGATGTGGATGTCGGTAATACTAAGCATACTTGTATTAGCTACTACAGTGACTTCTACATATGCTTGGTATGCGATGCATAGAACTAATAATATTGAAGAGTTTTCATTTAATATCAACGGTGGAGCATCCTTAAAAATCTCCACCGACGGTATTCATTTTTATGATAGCTTAAGCGACTTAGACGTAAAAAAGGCTGTTCTAAATAAAAGAGGTATTAGTGCATCAGGTTTAGATGAGGAAAACATTGATAAATTATTTAATATCAATTTAAAGCCTATTACCCCAAAGGATTATAATGTATTATCCTCAGGGTTTGAAGGAATCGAAGGAACATTCGTAAATGATTATGAATATATATCATTTGATTTTTATCTTGCGACTAACACTTTAGCAACAGCTGATGGAAGTTTATCTGTAAATTTTACAAATAGTATTACATTAGATTCAAGTGATTCATACATTTCTACATCAATGCTAGATTTTAATAATCCCCAATTTCCATTTGAAAAGGAAAGTATGTCTTCAGATATTCGTATTAACGCAAAAAATGCGATGAGATTGGGATTAGAAAGCTATGGTGTAACAGATATTGGAGCAAAATCTTTAAATACTACACCAACATCGACTATTTATGACTTTGGTGGTAACGCTCCGAATGTTAAAGATGGTTTATATAATTTTGGTGGAATAAATACACCATATAATATGGCCCTTGATGTGTATAATAGAATGATGGATAAGCCTCTTACACTTCCTGAAAATGATCGAAATGATGTTTTTTTGGATTCAAATACAATTATTTCGGAAACTGAAGGCTTCACAAGTGGTAAAATGAAAAAATTTACTGCATATTTGTGGCTTGAGGGTTGGGATGCCGATTGCGTTACAGAGCTTTCAGGAAGTACCTTTAGTTTTGGCTTAGAAATGGAAACAATCATAAAACAATAGCGTTTTTTTACAAACGCTATCTTATGTTAATATTTTATTTTAATTTTGTTTGTGATAGAATATTAACATAAGATAAAAAGAGAGGTGCTAGTATGCAAAATGAAATAAAGGAAGAAAAAACTAAAAGAACACCTAAACAAAAGGTATGGTTAGGCGTTAGGATAGCTTTTAATGTTATTTTTTATGCTATTATTTTATTAGTTTTATTATTCTCAATCTCAAATATTCGTGCGAAAAATGAAAAGGATAGAATACCAAACATTTTTGGTATTGGATATTTAAACGTATTGTCTGACTCAATGGAAGGTAATTATGAAGATTCTTTTAATGTTGGAGATATGATTATTGTAAAAACTGCGTCAGAGGATAGAATTGCTAATCTTAAGGTTGGAGATATTGTAACCTTCTATGACAATAATTTAGCTGCTAACACTGGTGTAAGTACTGCATTAAATACCCATAGAATCGTATATATTGATAAGGAAGCTAACCTTTTCTATACAGTTGGCGACAAATCGATGCTAAATTATGAAAAGGAAAATAATAAAAAATTCGATTTATCACAGCTTGAAGGAATTAGTTCTATAGAGCGTCGTGAAATTTTAGCTTCAGCTTTTGGTCCTAAAAATTATCAAGAATTTGGATCTATCGAGATTAGAGGAATTTATTCTACTAAATGGGACGGATTTGGTAAGGTTATTCAAACAATTAATAACCATTTTGTTTCTATTATAATTCTTCCAATTGCTGCATTATTGTTATTAGAGATTGCTTACCTAATCTATAATATAATGAAGGTAAGAGAAGAAAAAATAAAGAAAAATTTACAGCCTGAAGCTGATTTAGTGATGACTGATGATGACAAAGAGAAGCTAAAGGCTGAGCTTAGAGCACAATTACTTGCAGAAATGGGTGTAGCTGCACCTGCTGCAAACGAATCTAGTGAAGAGTCTTTAGAAAAGCCAACCGAAGAAGCTTCTGAAGAGACTAAGGATGAGGCAGCAGAGGATACTAGTGCTTTGGATACTGCTACTGAAGAGCAATCTGTAGAAGAAATTGATCCTGTAGAGGAAGTTACGGAAGAAGTTGCACCTGTAGAAGAAACTCCAGTTGAAGAAGTTCAAGTTGAAGAAAAAACTCAAGATGTAGTAGAGGAATCAGTAAAAGAGGAAGCTTCTGCAGAGGTTAAAGAAGAAACTCCTGCAAATGAAGAAAAATCTGATGCAAAGCCTAAGAAGGCTCCTGCAAAGAAAACTACAACAACAGCTAAAAAGAGTCCAGCTTCTACTGCAAAGAAGACTACGACTACAAAAAAGGCTTCTACATCTACAACAAAGAAAACGTCTGATACAGCTGCTAAGAAAACTACTAGCAAATCTACAACAGCTGCTAAGAAACCATCTACTTCAACTGCTACAAAAAAGGCTGCTAGTCCAAAGAGTACTACTAAAAAAAGCACAAAGGCTGAATAATTAGCCAATTTACATAAAATATATAAAAGAAGGGAGGACAAAGCATGGCACAGTTTTCGGAATACTATATAAATTTTTTAAGAACAGTTTTAGAAAACATTAAGGAATGGTTCTTAACGCTATTTAGCTTGTTCTCCAAAATCTTTTATTACTATCCTAAAGAGTATTTTAAAAATATAGGTCAACAATGTGTTAACAATCCTGATTTTGGAGTATTAGATTGGGTAGCACTTGTTGCTGTATCGTTAGTAAATATAGTATTTATTGTTTTACTTCTTGTAATTATCTTCCAATTTTTAAGGAAATACTTTAGATTCCGTCGCCGTGAGGTTGATAAGGAAGAATTACTAGATGAAATTGCAACATTAAATGATAAGGTTCTAGATCTTATTGAAGAAAAGAATAAGATTCTTGCGTTAAGAATTAATCAAATTGGTGGGTCTCAAGCGGTGTTAAGGCCTGGAGATAATGGTATGATTCCACGTTCCACTTCTTCAAGTTTACGTGGAAATCGTAAGCAAGAGCGTGATCCAAGCCTATCAAGATTTACAAAGTTGACTCAGGTTGACCAACAATATGAATTAAATTCAGAATTTACAATTATGCCAGCATCAGATATGATAAGCCTACCACAATTAGTTGATAGATTTATCAAATTTAGTGCCTCTCAACTTCATTTGTACTATACAAAAGAAATTGTATCTAGATTTTTTGCTGGTATGGCAACATCAAAGGTTATGATTCTTGAGGGTATTTCTGGTACAGGTAAGACTTCTTTACCATATGCAATGGGAAAATTCTTTAATAAAGAAGCTTCAATTATATCAGTTCAGCCTTCATGGCGTGACCGTGCAGAATTATTAGGCTATTTAAATGAATTTACTAAAAAGTTTAATGAAACAGATTTCTTAAAGGCTGTATATGAGGCATCATATTCAGATAAACCAAATATAATTGTACTAGACGAAATGAATCTAGCTCGTATTGAATATTATTTTGCTGAATTCTTATCAGTAATGGAAATGCCAGACATTAATCAATGGAAAATTGACCTTGTACCTGGTAGTGATCCTAATGATCCAAAATATTTAATTAATGGAAAGATATTGATTAAGCAAAATACATGGTTTATTGGTACAGCAAATAAGGATGATTCAACATTTACCATTACAGATAAGGTATATGACCGTGCTGTTCCAATTGCAATTAATAATAAAGCAGAATTGATTGACTGTGATTATACAAATAGTGTTCAAATGTCATTTGATTACTTAGATGAATTATTTAAGAAAGCTCAATCAGAGATTACAATTTCATCTAAGGTTATGGATTCGTTTAGTGTTGTAGATGAATATATCCAAAAGCATTTCAAGATTGCGTTTGGTAACCGTATTATGAAACAAATTAAGCTGTTTGTTCCAGTATATGTTGCGTGTGGATTTAGTGAAGCACAAGGACTTGATTATATGCTTGCAAATAAGATCCTACGTAAATTTGAATCACTAAATTTATCATTCCTACATAATGAACTAGATGGTCTAGTGGAATTACTTAATAAATTATTTGGTAAAAATGCCTTCAAGGTATCAATTGAATATATCGAAGATTTGAAGAAAATGATTTAAGATAGGATGTGAATATATGGCTAATGAAGTTTTAAATCCAACAGAAGATGAGTTAAATGATGAGGCCGTAAAGCAATTCTATGAAGCATTTTATTCTTGCTACGAAGAAGTTAAATCACCATACGGTGATTTTCTTTTTAAAGAATTACAAACTGGTATAAAAACATTATTTAATAAATCAATAAAAGAGACAAAAAGATTTGACCATAGCTTCGTTGAAGTGCTAAAAACTGCATATCCTAGTCTTTTTAAAATATGTAAGGACCCTCGTAAATCTTTAGTATATGACCAAGAGGTTGTACCCATGGAAAAGGCTAAGAAGGTCAATTCAGATTCGATTAGACACTTAGCTAGTCATACTCAGTATATAAAATCAATTAAGGATGAAGAGGTTATTCCATCTAAAATCCTTACAACTTATGCTGACGAATACTTGGGAGTTTATGAAAATAGATTTATTAAAACATTAATTAATAGAGTAAATATTTTCTTAGATAAAAGACTTAAAATATTAGAGGATAACCTTGAATCAATTGAGGCTGATGAGGTTAGATATAAGAATAATTTAAAATTAGATAAAACAAGTATTGATTTGGAAATCAATCTACGCATTTCTAAACAGCTACTTGAAGAAACAAAAAATGCAAAAGAATTATATAATGAAATTAAAGAGATTTCGGATAAATATCGTGGATTAAAATCCTCAGAGCTATATAAAGCAACAGCATTAATGAGTGATATTTTGCCACCAATAATGAAAACTAATGTTATTTTACATAATGCTGATTTCAAAATTGCTTATAATCTGTGGATATTTTTAGAGCACAGCAGGAATATTGGATATGATGTAGAGACTGAACAAAGAAATCATAACGATGATGATGTAATCATTGAGGATTATGATAGGCTTGGAGTTCTTTTAATCAATGATCTCCTTTATCGTCGTGGTGTATCTGGTTATGATTTTTCTGATGGTAGAAAATTTAAAAAGAATATGCGAAATCGTCCACAGAAGGATGAAAATGTAGAATATTCATTGACTCCTGATAATATCCCTTTAGAGCATCAGGAAGTATCTGAATATTTGTTACAAAAAACCGCTGAATATTTTAATGACGTATATAAAGAAGCAAAAGAACAAGGCTTAAGCTATGAAATGTCTGTTAAAAAAGTATACCGTGAAATGCTAAATAGCTTAAATAGCATTTATCCTCAAATGTTTGATGTATCTGATGAGGATATGCCAAATAATCAGGAAAAGCTAGATGTTTTAAAGAAAAAGCATAAAGTGTTAAAGCTAATTAAAGAACAAAAGCAAATTGACTTAAACAAAATGGATCGTGAACAGCTTCGCCTTGAAAATCAAATCAAAGCTCTTGATGCAAAGATTAAGAAGGATGAGGAGAGAAGAAAAGCAAGAGAGAAAAAGGAGCAAGAGCGTCAAGAAAGACTTCGTAAAATGGAGCTTGCTCGTGAGCTTAGAGCAAAGAAGGAAGAAGAAGCTAGATTAAGAAGAGAAGAAAGAGAACGCGAGAAAGAACTTAGGGAACAGGAGAAAAAGATAAAAGAGCTAGCGCCTGAGGCTGTAGAGATTAAGGAAGAGGCTCTTGACGAAACTCCTTCTCAGATAAAAGAGGATAATTCCTTAGGAACTATAGATGAATCTTCTTCTAAGGAAGAGTCAAAGAATACAGTAAATCCGCAAGAAGAATTTTCTAGTCAAATTTCTAATAATCCTGTTGAATCTATGAATGAAGCTTTAGTAGATACAAAACCTAAAGATCCAAAGACTCAGGTAAGAAAATCCTTACCAAAGAAATCGAATACCAAGTCTAAAGCAGAGGCTATAATGCCAACACCTACTGGCAGGCAGTTTACTGGTGTAAAGCTTGTGCCTAAGAGCCAAAGACCTCCAAGATGGGTTAAGGTTGTAGGAAGAACTATGGATAATTCAAATGCTAATACTTCAAAATCTAAAGCTGCAAAGAAGGCTCAAAAGAAATGAAAGCTGTTAAAATAATAAAGCGTAGTGTTACGGTATTACTCGTTGGTATATTAGTATTACTTATAGGTGTTTTGATTACAAACACAGTTGCATTAAGTAAAAATCAACTAAGTTCCTTCTTTGGTTATACTATTTCTTATGTTCCAACTGAATCAATGGAGCCTACAATAAGAGCGGGAGAAACAGTATTAATAAAAAAGGGTGGGTTTGAAAAAACTCAAGTTGGAGATATTATTGTTTACAAAAATAGTGAAGAGAATAAATATATAATTCATCGTGTTACAAGGATTTTAGAAGATGGAACACTTAGAGTTAAAGGTGATAATGAATATACAAACCCATCTGAAGATAATGTAATTATTACAAAAGATAATTATTATGGTAAATACGTAAGTACAGTTAATTTCTTAAATCTTAAAAGCTTAGTAAAAAATAAAAGCTTTATTTTACCTATTTGCATTTTGATATATTTAATTGCGGTGGTTAGTGAGGGTATATCAATTGCTAAAAGGATAAAAGCTAAGAACGAGGAAAAAATAAAAGCCTTAAATAATACTAAAAGTATGGATGATATTAAAGCGGAGCTGCTTGAGGAGATTAAAGCAGAGCTTATGGAAGAAAATAATAAATAATAAAGAAGCCTTCTATGTGCTCAATAATGAGGGTTCTATAAATAAATCGATGTATAGCTGAAATAAAACTTTAAAAAAAACGATGTATTCATTCTAGAAATAAAATACATCGTTTTTTAATGGTTAGAAATCAATTGTCTTTATTCTTCTTTATTGACTTTTTGTTCACGTTTCTTTTCTTTTGGTTGTTTTTCGCTCTTTCTAGTTACCGTTAGCTGACTAGCAAGAATGATTGCGATTTGGCCTGGAATTCCTAAAAGATAAATCATCCACATATAATCTCTTTGAAGCTGTAGATGAAACGCAAGTAATACCATCCACATCAAACCAGATGATATAGCATAATTATATCTAGCTCTTCCCCAAACGGAATTAAAAATCAAAATTACTATGAAGGTAATTGGTAATGCCCATATGAATAGCTTCCATTCATATGTAGGCTCAGCTCCTAAAACACCAAGGGTAAATAGAATTAGGGCTGTTGCCCAAACTAATGTTATGGACATAAGGGTAATAATAATTTTATTTGTGATAATTTTATTTTTTTCCTTAGTATTAACCTTAGTTTCAATAGGGGATTCATCAAGTAAGGAATCAATAGATACATGATATAAATCAGATAATTTTTTTAGTGTTTCTATATCTGGTACTGTATCTCCTTGTTCCCACTTGGATACTGCTTTATCAGTAAAACCTAATTTTTTGCCTAGTTCAATTTGGGTATAATTGTTTGCTTTCCTAAGCTTTGTTAAATTGTCTGCAAGTATTTGTCTTATATCTTCCATAGTGTTTATAGTATATCACAAAAGTAATACAGATTCAAATTCAATTTTGTGTCGAAATTCCTTTAAAATTGTAAAATAATGATATATAATAGTCATAGAATATTGAAGAGGTGGAAGAAAGATGAAAAAATTTATTGATAAGATTTGTGACATATTATTTCGTCCTAAGAAAACAAGTCTATTCTGGCTTTACTTTGTATGTGGTGTATTGCTAGTACTTCTAGGTATTATGCTTATGCCCGTATGGTCTGGTGCTCCTGATTGGGTATTTTGGCGTACATGGGGATATAATTGTGTTGATTTAATTATTTGTGCTTGCATTGTCCTATATCTTGGCTTATTCTTATTTAAAAAAATCAAGAGCCGTTCAAATGGTGTTATTAAGGTATTAACAATTATTGAATTTGTAATAATGGCTTTAATTGCGCTTGGTTGCTTATTGAGTCAATTTGAAGTAATTAATATTAAAGAAGCTTGTAAAATATTAGGATTGGCTCTTTGGTGTCGTGGAGTTGTTGAAATATTTAGAGCATATTATCATCAACGTGGCAACAATTATAGATATCCTGTATGGTGGCTAGTTGTATCAATTTTCTTCGTAACAGCTGGTACATGGATGTTTGTGAAGCCATTCTTCACAAATACAACAATTGTATGGATTTTCTCAATCTTAATGATTGTTGTTGGAATTATAGTGTTTGTGGACGGATTCCTTGCTAAACCAGCAGCTAAGGCTAAAAAAACAAGCTCTAAGAGCACAAAAAATAATAAAGAAGATTAATTAGGAGCAAATTGCTCCTTTTTTTAAAATATTTTTTTCTAAAAAATGTTGACAAATAACTATTCGGTATAGTATAGTATATAAGGTACATTTTTAATTTAAATCCACATTTGCCCTTAATAAATAAATTATTAAGACAATATTAAGGAGGAAAAACAATGAATACTTATATGGCAAGTAAAGAAACTGTACAACATAATTGGTATGTTGTTGACGCTAATGGTTTAACATTAGGTCGTTTAGCTACTCAAGTAGCAACACTTTTAAGAGGAAAGCACAAGGCTATTTATACTCCTAACTGTGACTGTGGAGATAACGTAATCGTTATCAACGCTGACAAAATTAAGTTAACTGGAAACAAGTGGAGTGACAAGCTATATCATCATCATTCTGAGTACAATGGTGGTTTAACTACTTTAACTGCAGAAGAAGTTATGGCTAAGTTCCCAACTAGAATTGTTGAATATGCAATTAAGGGTATGTTACCTCATACAAAATTAGGTGATGTTCAAAGAGGTCATCTATATGTATATGCTGGTAGCGAGCATCCACATGCAGCACAAAAACCAGTTGAATTTAAGGTAAAGGCATAAGGAGGAATATAAAACATGGCTAAGAAAGTTCAATATTTAGCAACAGGTCGTCGTAAGAGCGCAGTTGCCCGCGTTGTTTTAGAAGCAGGAAAAGGAACAATTACTATTAACGGACGTAACTTTGAGGAATATATTCCTTCAGCATCTGTTCGTTTAGATGTTCTTCAACCACTTGAATTAACTGAAACAACTGAAAAGTTCGATATTTCTGTTAATGTTTGTGGTGGTGGTCTAACTGGTCAAGCAGGAGCTATCCGTTTAGGAATTACTCGTGCTTTAATGTTAGTTAACCCTGATTATCGTACTACATTAAAACCAGCTGGTTTATGTACTCGTGATCCACGTCAAAAAGAGCGTAAGAAATACGGTCTTAAGAAAGCTCGTCGTGCACCTCAATTCTCTAAGCGTTAATTTACAGTTATTTACAAACAAATATTCATTTGGATTTATTCAAAAAGACTCAAGGACTTCTCAACCTTGGGTCTTTTTCATTTAGTGTGCCGGGCATGGCACTAATCTTACTGGTGAAAGTCCAGTCACGGGTATT
>CAMEKY010000052.1 GCA_945921565.1 uncultured Clostridium sp.
TTTGCGGCTTTATAAACAAAATTATCCTCAACCTTAATTGTTGTATTATCTATTAGCTCTATACCCTCATCAATTTCTTCAAACGTTAATTCATCATAAAGATTAATTGGAACCATTATAGTATTCATATCATGGTATCCATCCTCCCTTAAGGCACCAACCTCAAGACCAATATTAATCTTTGCATATGCTTTTTCTTTAACCATATTTCCTACCAACTAAAATTGGATTTTCCTTTCTTAATTATCTAAGTATTCTCATCTTACCATAAGAATCAATTCCCGATATTCCATCATGACCTGATAAAGAAAAGCTCCAAATTGATTCAAATGAAATTATCTTATTAAATGGCGTTGTGGAAGCCTTGACCGCCACAACAAGTGGATCTAGTGCATCTATATTTACTCTTTTTGGCGAGGATGCAGAATTTGCCCCGGCCGCAATTAACGCCTCAAAATTAGATTGACACGCTCCCGCAAAAATATATAACTCATCCTTACTGTATTCTTTTCTTAAAAGCCTAACACTATTATAAAATCCAGATGTTGATGTATAGTTCTTAATATCATTTATTCCTTCGTTATTATATGAATCATGACCTGTTAGGACTACAATATCAACATTATACTCCTTTACAAGATTCATAATATGACGTTCTATTTCATCACTTTGAAGCAAAACACAAATTGCATATAGATTTAGATTCTCATAAACTTCATTACATTTTTTTAAATACTCATAATCACTATCTATATGAAGAATTTTTCCTGTTAAATGGTTATGAACCATATTTACCTTTGTAAAAAGATTAGTATGTCTCTTCTTAAATTGATTTTGATAGTATTTTAATTCTTTCTTATCAATATATATCAGATCATCAAGTGGCGCAGTAGCTACGAGCCTAACATATACACCTCTAATAATTGCAACATCGTTAATTATTTTCTTGACCTCAAATAGCACATCTCCATGATATTTTTTTCTAATGACATAATCCATTTAACCACCACTCTATTATATTCAAAAACTATTTAATAGACTTGGCAGATAACATATCACTAATGTGAACAAAATCTTCTACAGCTAATGCCTCAGAACGAATTTCAAGTGGGATGCCTAATTCGTTTAGTACCTCAACTACATCTTCTTTACTGTAATTTGTTTGCTTAAGATTATTAACAAGCGTCTTTCTTCTTTGACAGAATGCATCTCTAATTATCTTAAAAAAGAATTTCTCATCTTTTGCTTTATATGGTGGAGTATCAAATAATTCTAGACGTATAACTGCACTATCTACATTTGGCTTTGGAACAAAAATATTTCTTGAAATATCTAATACTCTTTTAGCACTTGCCCGATATTGAATACAAATAGAAAGTGCATTATAATCTTTAATGTTTTTAAGTGCACAGATACGGTCAGCTACCTCAGATTGCATCATCATTGTATATGTCTTTATTCTTTTAGTTTCTGATAACAACTTTAATATTATTGGAGTTGTGATATAGTAAGGTAAATTAGCAACTAAAGCTATCTCCTCCTCACCATTAAAATATTTATCTAAATACTCATCAATTTTTACGTCTAAAATGTCCTCATTAATTAAAGTAAAATTATCATATGACCCTAAATTATTATTTAATATTGGAATAAGATCCTTATCTATTTCAAAAGCCAAGACCTTTTTAGCACTCTTTAGCATAAGCTCTGTTAGGCTTCCAAGTCCAGGCCCAATCTCGATTACACACGTATTTGGGGTTATTTTAGCTACATTTACTATACTAGTTAAAACGTTTTGATCAATAATAAAATTTTGGCCAAACTTCTTTTTTATATTAAAATTATTATCTTGAATAATCTTTAACGTGTTATCTACACTTCCAATTTTATTCACTCACTTCACCAACCATTTCATTTAGATCATGTAAGCTAATACCTAGCATTTTTATTCTCGCCAAAAATGTCTTAGCATTTGGTGCACCAATATTTAGCTTTGATGATATTATATCTCTTTTTTGCTTAGAACCTGGCTTACCATTTAAACCAAGCTCAAAAATATCCTTCATAGTAATATTCGATTCTTCATTACTTAAGTCATTTAATAAAGGATATAAGGAATTATATATTTCTTCGTCGGTTGCATGCTCAACTCCAACCTTTCTTTTGTTTTTACTAATACATAAATCCTTTTTGATAAACGCATCTTTTGCATTTGGAACTATTTCATGAATTTTAGCTCTAATTCTTTCTCCTGGATAGTCAGGATCTGTAAATATTATTATTTCATTGTCTGCTGCAAGCTTCTTTAGCATCGATTTAGTTTCATCTAATATCTCAGAGCCGTTTGTAATTAAGCAGTTTACATTCTTAAATACTCTCTTAACTGTCTGCACATCATGTGCACCCTCTACAACAACTATTTTATTTGACATAATGGCTCCTTGTAAAACACTCTTATACTCGTTTTTTTAGCACTATCAATTAAACCCTTAACTATAGGTGAATAGTCCTCAAGTGAAACTATTTGTCCATCTGGTTTTAATATTTTTATATCATTTATATCTGCTGTATCTCCTTTAGCATGTAAATATGCCTTTTGTGATACCTCAGTTTGAATATAATAATATGACAAATATTCTTTTTCAATGCTTTCTTTAATACTTTCTAAATATTTAAAATCGTCATCAGAGTCAATTTCCATATGTTTATATAGGCTTCTTTTCTCAAAGGACAATGCTAAATCCTTTAGTACTTTATCAGAAGATGATGTAAGCTGCTTAATCATACCATTAACATATGAATCATCTAAAAGTACATAGCTATTTAAATCATCTGGATTGTTTATTACATTGATTAAAGCATCTGCGTTAACGTCTATTTTTTGATTTGACTTTGCTAAATCATAAATTCGTTTATAAATTGACATTAATAAAAGCTCATATGACCTAGCTGTTGGGTGATAATATACCTGCCAATACATATGATATCTTGCCATTATATAGGATTCAACTGAATTTACCCCTGAAGCTCTTAATAATAGCTTATCATCCTTAACTAGCATAGATCTAATTATTCTTCTAAAATCAATATTTCCGTATGAAGCTCCAGTAAAATATGCGTCTCTTGATAAATAATCCATTCTATCAACATCAAGCTGGGATGATATTAAAGACTCAATCAATTTAAACTTTCCTTTATGCGAAATAACAGATGCAACATCTTCTGCTAAGTTTTCATATTCACTTAAGACATGATTAATCTCTGTATCACCTAAAATAAGCTTAACAGTCATTTCCTCATGTGACACCTTCATTACATGCTCAAACGCATGAGAATAAGGGCCATGTCCAATATCATGTAATAATGCTGAAATTAAAAATACAAGTTGCTCATATTCACTTAAAGAAGTTGAAAGTCCATCTACTCCCTCTAAGGCTAAATTGCATAGTTCATATGCTCCCAAGCTATGAGTAAAGCGAGAATGCTCAGCAGTTTGAAACACCATTGAAACTCCAGCCAACTGACGTATTCTTCTTAGGCGTTGAAATTCGTATGTATCAATTAGTTTTAATATTATTTCATAATTTACCCTAATATATCCGTATATTGGGTCTCTAAATACCTTTGTTCTTTCTAATCTTTTAAACATTATTACACACATCCTTAAATTTATTATACATCATTTTAAGCTATAATTAAAAGAAAAAGCTATGAATACAAATTCATGCTTCATAGTTTTTATCGTCTATTCATTTTGGGATGATTCTTCTTTTAAAGAATCATCTTCTATATTACAATTATTAGCTTCACTTAACACTTGAGTTTCTTCATTTGCCGGGTTATTTTTAGGCTGAATTTTTTTAAATTCACAAGCAACATCATCAATATTAAATGAGGATTTAATAAATGATTGCTTACGAAGCTTAACATCAATTATTGATAATCCGCAAAATAGCAATGCTCCACCAAGTCCTTCTATAATATCACTCATCGTGTCAATTAAAGCTTTTCTTCCAATGAAAGGCTCTCCAGTTATAGAATCATTAAATCTTTGCATATTTGATCCAAAAATGCCATCAATAGTAAACTCTACTACCTCCCAGATTAAACAACCACACATTGAGAAACAAAAACAAAATAAAATAATAAATGCTGGCGATAATTTTACATCAATATTCTTCTTTTCATTCAAAAAATAAACAGTCATAAAGCCTAAGCTTGCAATAAATGAGCCTGAGAATGTATGAAGTACATCATCCCACCAACTGAATTTTACATAAAAATCAAATATTTCTCCACCTAAAATAGATGCAGTTACAAATAGCAAATAAATTAGATTAATAGTAAAAGGAATTCTAATATGAAATGCCTTATCTAAAATGGTAGGCACATATGTTAATCCAAACAATATTAAGGCTTGTAGTATGTATGTTACATAATTAGAATATGGAACTTCTGGATCTTTATGTCTAATAAGCCCTATTATTGCAAAAACAATAAGGGCGATACAAACTCCTCTGATTGTCCAGTATAAAATTAATTTTACCTTTTTATTCTTTTCGTTGTTCATAGATACCTCCTTATATATTATGAATATATAATATCATATTTTGACAAATTTGCGTATGAAATATTTAAAATATATTTATTTAATTCATCTATATTATTGTACCTAATTATTCATTTATATATATTATTTTTTCCATTAAACATTAATAATTCTAATAATTATTTCATATAAATTATTGGTGATTAAATGGCTGTAGTAAAATATAACGATAGTGAGGTTGCACTTCTTGCGCGTCTTATGAGGGCTGAGGCGGAGGGAGAAGGAAAAAAAGGAATGTTGCTGGTTGGAAATGTTGGTATTAATAGAGTAAGAGGTCGCTGTTTAGATTTTAAAGATATTAACACAATTACTAAGATGGTTTACCAATCTCCTGGAGGATTTGAAGCGACTACTAAAAGCTATTTTAATCAACGTGCACGCGAGGTTGATAAGAAGCTTGCATTAAGATGCATTAATGGAGAAAGGTTTGTACCTGCAACTACTGCATTATGGTTTTATAATCCGTTTGGTCAATCATGTAAAGCATCGTGGTTTGGACAATGGAATAGTGGAAAATACAAAAACCATTGTTTCTATCAGCCTCTAGAAAGTGAAAATTGTTATTAGAAAGGACTAAAAAGATGAATTATTGTAATTATCCGCAGTATCCATTCTATATGGGACCTATGTATGGAATGCAGTACCCAGGGTATCCACAATTTCAAAATAATGTCGATACTCAAGAGGAATCTTATATTGAGAATATTTTAAGATTAAATTTAGGGAAAACAGTTTCTGTTTATATGAACTTTGAAGGTGCACAGTGGGGATCTAAAATATTCAAGGGCACACTTGAAGCGGCAGGGAAGGACCATATTATTATTTCAGATAGAGAAACTAATATGAGATATCTTCTTCTTTCAATTTATTTGGACTACATTACATTTGATGAAGAAATAAATTACTATTATCCATATCAAAATACCCCAAATAAATAAAATGTGTTATAATTGAAGTAATTTAGGAGGTACATTTTATGGGTTGTATATTTTGTATGATTAAGGATGGTCAAATACCAAGTGCTAAGGTTTATGAAAATGAGTATGTTATGGCTTTTTTAGAGTTATCGCAAGCTAATGTGGGTCACACTCTTGTTATTCCTAAAGTACATGCTGATACTTTGCTAAATCTTGATGATAAGAATTATTGTGAGGTTATGAAGGCGGTAAAAAAATTGGCCAATGTTATCTTAAAAGTAACTAACGCAGATGGAATTAACATTGTAAATAATTCTTATGAGGCTGCTGGTCAAACTGTAATGCATGCTCATGTTCATATTATACCAAGATTTAAGAATGATAATATTAGGTTTGAATTTCCAAATAATGAAGGAAAGTATAATTTAGAGGAAGTTGCAAATACTATCAAAGCGCAAATTAATGAATAATAAAAAGAATGTTTTACCAAATCGGTAAAACACTTTTTTATTTATACTTAAAGTTAAATTACTTCAAAATCGATTAATTCAATAGAATCTACCAATTCTGATTTTAATGTATCATCACATAACTCAGTTGATAAATATTTTTTGTTGTCATCAGAAAATACAGATACTATATTATTCTCACCCGATAAGACACAGCCTAAAAAATTAGCTCCGGATGATATTCCAACACCTAAGGATAGCTCTTTACATAGCTTTTGAGCCATTACAATTGAATCAACATCATCAACTCTAATTATATCTTTAATTAGGCTTGGATTGTATAATTTAGGAATTAAATCATCTGATAGACCTTGAATCTTATGAGGGCCATTAGAATTATATTTTTCTTTGAGATAGCCTCCACGCCCAGTAAGTGTACCAGATGTCCCTACTCCTGCGATAAATGCAGGTACTTCATTGAGTTTACTAGCAATTTCCTTGGCAGTTGTTTCATAATGTGCAAGCGCATTATACTCATTTTCAAATTGATGAGGGATAAAATATCCTTCTGCTTCAAACCTATTAGCAAGATCAAAAGCCTCCTTAAAATCATTAGTTAATATAACATTTGCACCATAGCTTTTGATAATCTTTATTCTTTCTTCTGACATTGTTTTAGGAATACAGATTGTAACACTATTACCCAAATAATGGCCAAGTGCTGCAAAGGAAATACCCATATTACCACTTGAGACCTCACAAATTTTAGTATCCTCTTTAATTAATCCTTTTTCATATGAATGAAGCAATATATAATATGCAACTCGATCCTTTATTGACCCTGTTAAATTATACCATTCAGCCTTCATATAAGCACATCTATAGATATCCTTGTATTTATAATTAATTTTTAATAATGGCGTATTTCCTATTAGTTTGTTTAAATTAAGTAATTTCTCTTTATAATTCATTTCTCCACCTTCATTATTTTATGAAAATAGATGATATGATTTTACTCATACCATCTACTTCTTTAATTAATCTTCAGTTTTGTCTTCTTTTGGTTGGTTTTTTGTAGCTAGCTTTCCACCAAGATATCCAGCAAGTAAGCTCTTAATATCTAAGCCAGTAGCCTTCTGCAATCCATCAAAAATTTGAGTACCACCCTTGCTAATTTCTTCAGTAAGTTTTGCAGTATTTCCTTCACCATACATCGTGATAGAGTCAATCTTTGACATAGCCTCTGCCATTGGCTGTGAGTAAGCAGAAACAATTTGTGGTAATACATTAGAATCTAAAATTAATTGTAATGTAGCAGCTTCACCATATTGTTTCATCGCATCAGCCTTAGCTCTAATTGCATCAGCCTCTGCCTTACCTTTAGCTTCAATACCTTGAGCCTCTGCAAGTGCAGCCTCTTTTGCAGCGTTTGCTCTTGCAATTTGAGCCGCAGCCTCAGCTTGGGCCTGAATTTGTAAAGCTTCGGCTTGTTTTTGACGAGCAACCTTATCAGCCTCTGCCTTGATTTTTTGCATTTCAGCTTCTTGCTCAAGTTCATATTTCTTAGCTTCTGCAGCCTTTTGACGAGTGAACAAATCAGCTTCGGCTTCCTTTTGAGCAGCATACTTTTTAGCCTCAGCTACCTTGTTAACCTCGGCAGATAGTTGCTTTTCCTTAAGTTCAACTTCCTTGTTTCCAAGTTCTACCTCACGCTCACGCTTTGCAATGTTTGCATTAACCTCAGCTACGTTAATTTCCTCAAGTCTCTTTTGACGTTCAATATCGTATGCAGCATCCGCTACAGCCTTTGCAGTATCAGTCTTTTGCTTTAGCGCAGCAGCTTGTAATTCGTACTCTGTATTTTGTTGAACAATTTTTGTGTTAGATTCAACGCGAGCTTTATTTGCTGCCTCAGCAGCAGCACTAGATGCAATTGCAACATCACGTTCTGCATTTGCTTTTGCTATAGCTGCGTCCTTGGAAATCTGAGAAATGTTATCAATACCTAAGTTTTCAATAACCTTGTTATCATCAGAGAATGATTGAATATTGAAGTTTACAACCTCAATTCCAAGTTTTGCCATATCAGGTACGACATTTTCTTTTACCTTATTCGCAACACCTTGACGATCACGTACTAATTCTTTAATTTCAACAGTACCAACAATTTCACGCATGTTACCTTGTAATACTTGTTGAAGCTGATTAATAAGTTCAGCTGATGACATATTAAGAATTGACTCGAACGCTTTTTCAAGTAATTCTGGATCAGATGAAACCTTTAGGTTAGCAACTCCATCAACATTAATATTAATAAATTCTGTTGTAGGAATTGCCTCCTCAGTTTTGATATCAACTTGGAATGCCTTTAATGATAATTTATCTGTACGTTGTAAGAAAGGAATTCTAAATCCTGCCTTACCAATTAAGATTTTTTTCTTTCCAGCTCCCGAAACCATTATTGCTGTGTCTGGTCCGGCTTTTACATAACTTAATAAGAATAAGACTAGTAAAAGTACTACTCCTCCAATAATACCAACTACAAGACCAACATTAGCTAAAATAATTAAAATATTCATAGTTTTATACTACCTCCTTCACGATTATTATTATACCATTATTGTAAAGAGAATTAAATAAAAATCGTACCTTCCATGTACGATTTTTGACTATAATAATCTTAAATTAATCTAGTTAATATTTTTGCTATCCATTTCATCATCTTCAAAGAAAGATTTTAAATTGTAACTAATCATTTTATTACTATTCATCGTAATTTTGTGACTCCATGAATCAGGCATTAGCGATTTATATATAGCATATTTATACCTTTCATCAAGTAATATAACAACACCTCTATCACTTTCTGTTCTAATAACTCTTCCTGCAGCCTGAACTACCTTATTAAATCCTGGATAAGTATACGCATAATCAAATCCTTGTCCGTATTTTTCTTCAAAGAATTCCTTAAGTAAATTATTCTCGACATTAACCATTGGGAGACCTACTCCAACTATTACAACTCCGTTAAGTAAATCACCAACAAAATCTACTCCTTCAGAAAAAGAACCACCAAGCACAAATAAACCTAAATGTGGTTTACTAGTATCCTTAAACTTTTCAAATATCTTATTGCGTTCAGTATCATTCATAGAAGATTGTTGTAAAATGATTTCAGTTTGATCTAAATCTAATTCCTTTAAAACCATTTCTATATATTTATAGCTTGGAAAAAATGCAATATAATTTCCTTTTTTTGAATTTACTAAGGCTTCAATAACATCCTTAATATCCTTAACTGTAGCTTCTCTATCCTTATACCTTGTGGATATATCATCCTTAATAATAAGCTTTAAATTATCCTTAGGAAATGGTGATGGTAAATTAATATACTTACCATTACCTTTAGTTAACAAATCCATATAATATTTTATTGGGAATAATGTTGCACTAAAAAATACAATTCCTTTTGTATGATTTTTAATTGTATCATAAATGAAATCAGATGCATCACAGCATTTAACCTCAATCATATAATGATTATCTTCTATTTTTTTAACAATAAATAAATGATCTGGACCAAAGTATTCGCATGTATCTACAAAATCCTTTAATGCAAAATAATTATTTAAAATGACATCCTTATTCTTGATATCCTTTTTATCCGCAAGTATTAATGCTGCCTTAGATACAATTTGACTTAAGCTTGATAGCATTGCATCATCAAGTAAGGTCGAATAATAGAATAAATCCTCGTTTATTAAATCCTCATATCTTTTTATTGCCTTATAAAATGATTTAACATTTTTGGTTATACTCTCATCATACTCTGATAAATCCTCTTCTATTGCATATGGCAACAATGAATCAAAGGAGGCACTATACATATCCTTTGATCTTTCAACTAAATTATGTGCCTCATCGCATAATATTTTAGGTAAATATTCTGTATCATCAAAATATCTAATTAAATGTGCCTTAGGATCAAAAACATAGTTATAATCACAAATAACAATATCACAAAAATATGATAAATCTAATGAAAATTCAAATGGACATATTTCATACTTTTTGGCATATTCAAATATTTTTTCTGGTGTATATAAATTATCTGTCTTATATACCTCCTCTATGGCTTTTCTGAGCTTTGAAAAATAACCACTTGCAAAAGGACATTTATCAGGATCACAATGCGATAGTCCTAAAGCACAGCTTTTTGCTTTGGCGCTTATTACTATCGCGTGAAGATTTAATCCCTTTTCCATCATCATTTTAACTGAGTCAATAGCTACATTTCTGCCCATCGATTTAGCTGTTAGATAGAATAGCTTTTCATTTTTCTTTGTCATCGACTTTAAGGTTGAAAACATCGTTGCCATGGTTTTTCCAATTCCTGTTGGAGCTATCGCATATAAAATACTATTTGTGCTCATTGTTAAATAACACGCCTTCATTAATTCCTGCTGACCAGCTCTTTTTTTAGGGAAAGGAAATTCAATATTTTTTAATGAGTCAAGCTTTTTATCCTGTGCATTTGATAAAACCTCATGCCAAGATAAATAATCATTAATCGATTTAAAGAAAAATTCCTCTAATGAAGCTGCAGATTCCTCTAAATCAAATTTTTTTGTTTTATAATCATCTACGCTTATATATGTTAATCTCATATTAATATACGCTAAATTATTAATTTGGGCGTATAAATATGCATACAAACGAAGCTGAGCTAAATGCTCATGGTGATATTCTAAGTCTATATTTTTTAGTTCTTCTTTAGTTGATTTAATTTCCTCTAATATTATTTTGCCCTTTTCATTTAGTACACCGTCAATAAAGCCATGGATGGTTATTTCATCCTCTTTATATGGAAATGTATATTTAATATAATATTCCTTTTGTGATTCATCGTTATATTGCCGTTGAAGATAACTATGGGCTTTTTTACCATCTAGTGAGGCGTGATTACTAAAAAGCTCTGCTGTAAGGTCACCAGATGAATATAAAAATGTAGCTATTTCTTTAACTGGAAATATTTTTTTCATTGGTGATTCCTCCTTCTTTAAAAAAATGGTGACATAGCCACCATTAATCCATTAACTCAACAAAGTTAACATAATCTAAAGCAGATAAATCTGAAATAAAATCATCGTGCTTTATTTTTTTACCATTATCACCTTGAGCTAAATTAAGCGCAATAGAATAAACACTTAGTCCTGAATTTGCATATGCAGGGTCATATGAGATTGATAAGACCTGAATATTACGAGCTCTAACGTAATCTAAAAAGCTTCTTAGGTCTGGTCTAGACAATAGCTCTATATGAATAAAAATACTTTTAGATCTTTTTTGTAGTCTTCCCTCAAATTTAGGTAACAATAATAATACAATAATTATGATTATTGCGGCTGTAAGAGCAAGAGTATAAAATCCAATACCAATTGCAAGACCTACAGCTCCTGATGTCCATAACGCTGCAGCAGTTGTAAGGCCTCTAACTCTATTTCTACTATTTACCATTATTGAGCCTGCACCAAGGAATCCGATTCCTGTAATAACACCAGCACCTAGTCGAGATAAATCTGAAGAAGCTGACACGAATTGATTTGTCATCATCGCAACACAAGATCCTAAACATACTAACGTATATGTTCTAAGTCCTGCAACATGATGCTTAATTGCACGCTCTGAACCAATGAGTCCACCAATTAAAATCGCAAGAACTACTCTTAATATAATTGACCATATATTAATTCCTACTGACCAATCACCAAGTAAATTTGCAAGAGGATCAGTGAATGTTGCAAGTGGATTTCCATATGCTAATACCATAGTAACTCACTCTCCTTTCTTTTTCTTTATTGTTAGAATAGTATAACACATATTTTTATATTTTTCTAGATAAGTAGAGTGAATATACTAATCTTTGTTTAGCAATTTTAAAAATTTATCACATTGACGTTGATATTCTAATTTAAAATAATTTCCATCAATAA
>CAMEKY010000053.1 GCA_945921565.1 uncultured Clostridium sp.
ATTGCAATTTATCCCAATTTAGACATTGCTAAAAATAAATTACTATATAATTCATTTGATGATAAGCCAGGCTTTGCACATCTCTATGAAAAATTTATAATTAATGAAATAAAGCCTCTTATCAATAAAAGATATCGAGTAAATAAAAATGCATTAGATAATGTTGTCGTTGGTTTTAATGATACTGCAATTTTAGCCTATAGCCTTGCTCATCATTATTCAAATCAGTTTGATAAAGTGTTAATGTATAACCTAAATATTGATTCATATCACAAGCGATTTATGACTGATTTAAAATCTAAATTTGATCCAAACATAGCCTTCTATTATTCAATGGACAATAATCAGCATAGCCTAGAAATCGAATCTATCCTTACTATGTTTGGTTCTAAAAGCTTTAAGCTGATTAATAAAAACATTTCAAATATTCTAGAATTTATTTAATGGTTCAGTGAACCATTTTTTTAATATATCCTCAAATTCATTACCTCTTTCAAGATATGAGCTATACTGATCATATGATGGTGCCATTGGTGAAAGAATAATTGTCCCTTTTTCTTTAAGAGCTTCAAAAGTAGCGTCTTTCAGCCTTTTAAAAACTTTGTACTTAACATTATATTTATCCAAAAACTCAGATACTCTTTTAGCATTTCCTCCATATAAATAAAATCTATCAACATACGGAAAAAGCTCTTTCATTAAAACAAGATTATTCCCTCTATCATATCCTCCACATATTAGATGTACATTTTTAAATGATTTAATTTGCTTGATTGTGGATAATATGTTTGTACTTTTCGCATCATTATAGATATTTGGATAAATCTGCTCCATCCTATACTTAGGGTGGTGCATATTATTTATAGCATCTGATATTTCACTATACTCAATGCCTGTGAGCTCTGCCACTAAAATTGAAGCCATTGCATTACAAATATCTCCCTCAAAAAATAATATTTCATCTTTTATTTTATACTTACCGACTTTTGTTATAATCATATTTCTATCTAAATATGCATCTGCATTTCTATCACATAATGAAAAGCACCTTTTTATCGCCTTTGATTTTTTTGCTATATCTTTGAGCACTACATCATCAAAATTATATATCAAAAAATCATATTCATCTTGATTTATGGTTATCTTTTCTTTAGCTTTTATATAATTATCCATCGTTTCATGATAATCAAGATGAGCATCAGAAATATTTAGCATAACCGCGATTCTTGGCTTAAATGTGCTGCATGATTCAAGCTCAAAGCTAGAAAGCTCAAGTATATATAATCTATGTTCACCACAATAAGCCTTGCCAAACGGAATACCAATATTTCCAGCCACGACTGTATTATATTTTCTCTTTAATAGCTCATTTATCAGCAAGGTTGTAGATGTTTTTCCTGCTGTGGCTGTTATTCCAATAATAAATGGTTTCTTTATCATATAAACAAGCTCTATATCGCATATTATTTTCCCCTCTATGTTTACATTTTTTCTTACTATTCCGGGTGGCTTAACAATATAATCATATTTCTTCTTTTTAGCAATTGTGTCATATTTTATATTATTTTTTTGCAAAAACTCAACTGCACCTTCATTTGAAATTCCACCCTTATAAACTAATATATCCACAATCTCACCTGATTAAATATATGCTAAAATACTATAAATATCCCCCAATTATTAAAGCTATAAATACAAATATAATTTCAACCAAAGAAAAAAGAGCACTTATAAGACGTTCACTATAGCCAAGAAGCTCTAAATGATGATGAAACGGTGCCATTTTAAAAAACCGCTTACCTTTGGTAATTTTAAAATACATAACTTGTATAATATCTGATACTGTTTCAAAAATTAATGGAATACACATTATCAAAAACAGTCCTTCTACATTTAATATCATCGAAATTGCCCCAAGTACACCACCCAATACTAAGGACCCTGTATTGCCCATAAATATAGAGGCTATGTGGTAGTTTAGAACGTAAAAAGATGCTAGGGAAATCACTAATAGAATCAAGAAAAACGCAACATCATAGTTCCCATCCTTAAAACAAACAATTAATAGTCCCAAGGAAATAATAATGCATAGACTCGATAGTAAAGAATCAATTCCATCAGTTAAGTTAAAGCTATTTACCAATCCAGTTAGATAAAACGACATTAATAAACAATAAAAAACACCAAAATTAATTTTAAAGTTGCCAAATCCTATCACGCTATCATTACCTATGATTGATAGCCAAACTGCAATAATAAACCCCAATATAAACTCAATTATAAGTCTTACTTTAGGACTAAGCCCATTATTATTTTTATATTTAATAACCTTTAAATCATCCATTAACCCCAGAATAAAATAGCCAAGCATGCTAAATGAAATTAATAAACTATATCCTGTAAATCTTTTAGATATCAAAAAAAGAAAAATTGGGATTAACGAAAAAACGACACCTCCCATTGTAAATGTACCGTCCTTTATTTTGTGAGAAGCCAAGCCCTCCTCTCGTTCTGTTTGCCTAATGTTATATCTCTTGGCATAATTATGCATCAGCAAATAAAAACCAACTGATAATATGTAGCATATTATAAAATAAATCATGATATAAGCTCCTTTAGAGTTTCAATATCACTATAGGGAATCTTTTTATTCTTTATAGTAATATATTTTTCAGCTCCCTTACCAAGAACAAGCATTACGTCAAATTTATCAATTAGTTCTAGCCCTTTTTTGATTGCATCTCTCCTACTTTTAATTATTTCATACGGAATATCTAAATAAGAAACCAAATCATTAATAATAGATAGTTCATCTTCATATCTTGGATTATCATTGGTAATAATTGCATAGCTACAATACTTACTAACCAATAACGAATACTCTTTCCGCTTTGACTTCCATCTTCCACCACCAGCACCATATATTACCAATATACTTCTACCATACAAATTATAATATGTATTAAGTATAACCTCAAAACTTGCACTGGTATGAGGGTAATCAACGATAATTGGCTTTCCTCTAAAGCTAAATTGATTTAGTCTACCTTCAATTTCAATTTTATTATTTATGAATTTCACAATATCATCAATTCGGTATGACATATGTAATAACAGCAAAATGACTGCCGAAATATTTTTTAAATTAAAGTCTCCAATTAGATTTGTCCTAATCTTATATATTCTTGAATCAAATTCTAAATCAAACGATGTATGATCCTTAGCATAATCTATCGTCTTAATTTTAAATAGATCTGTTTTCAATCCATAATAATAGCTATTATTATTTAACCTAAGAATGTTTTTATCATCAATTTCATCACAAATAAATGTTTCCGCATCAAAGTTGGAATTTAATATCAAATACTTTGTATACCTATATGCATCTTGTGTTTTATGATAATCTAAATGATCTTCAAAAATATTAGTTAAGATTAAATAATCAAATTTAATTCCAAACAAGCGATATTCAAAAAAAGAAATTGAGGAAATCTCCATTACTACATATTTTTCATTATTTAAATATTGAAATAATTCTTCCATTGAAGGAGTAGTATTTTGAGTCTCAAAATGCTTATTATTCTTATATATTCCGTTTGATCCATAATAAATAGCATTACCTTTGTTTTTTAAAAAAAGATAAATCATAGTTGATATTGTGGTTTTAGCACATGTACCAGTAACCCCTATAAATATGTGATTTTTAAGTTTTTTCTTATAATGATATAGTAAATACTTTTGATAAATCTTTTTTATCGAATCAACCCTAATATAATGATTATTGAGGTATTCCCCCTCCCCTATAACAAGATATGCACCATGATTTCTTACTGATTCAAATGTTTTTTTATTAATATCATCAAAACAAAAAAACACTGAATTACTTTTTATTTCTTCAATTTTTCTTGTACAAGATGTAATATTAATATTTGCCAATTTTGATGTTAGTCCTAATATACTAAGTAACTTTAAAAGGCGCAATTTATCACCAAATAATTGTATGAAACAAGTATTAAAATAATAACATTTTATATTACTCTTTATTTTCTGAAATAGTCAATCTATAAAAGAAAAATAGCCTACAATTCAATATATCTCAATTGAATTATAGACTATAATTTTATACTATTCTACATCGGCAATTTCAACAACCGCATTCTTTGCAAATCTATAGCATGATGCGACATTGCTTCTTGCAACATCCGCAGATGTAAATGACTCACCTGTCATAATTAGACGATTGTTTGCACTATATAATTTAAATTGATGATTTCCGTTCTTATCCTTAAGAATATAGAATTTACCATTATAAACTGCTTCTTGGAATTTTGCAATTGATCCATTTAATGCAGCCATTGTTTTATATGTTGGACTTGTACAAATTACTTTTCCATTATTAGCTAATAGCTTATACACTAAAACTCCATCATTATTATAAATTACAATCTTACCTGTAGTATCAGTGCTAATTTCAGCATTTGATAAATCTACAAGCTCTAAATGATCTTCATCAGATTCAACCTCTTTAACTACATCTGTACCAACAAATTTCATAAATGATTTAGATGCATTCAAAGCACTTGTCTTTGATGAATAATTAGCACTATGTGCTACAATTCTTGTTCCCTTAACAACATGGAATTGGAAATTCTTATTCTTATCCTCTTCAATTCTAATTTCAGCATCCTTACTATTTTCTTGTAGACGCTTAATTGCATCTTTACATCCTTTTAAAGACGTGTATGATTCTGATACAATTAATGATTCACCATTTGAAGCTTTTAATGTGTAAATGTATCCTGTAGCTGATGATACAATTTCGTATTTTCCTTTAACACGATTATTTGTTTTAACTTCTTTAGCCTTTGGTTCTTCCGCAACAGCTTTCTTTGCAGGAGCCTTCTTAGCAGTTTTTGGTTTTGCAGCTGGAGTTTTTGTCTTTGGCTCCTCTACAACCTCTTCAGCTTTTTCCTCAACAGGTTCTTCTTGAACCTCCACTACAACCTCTTCAGCTTTTTCCTCAACAGGTTCTTCTTGAACCTCCTCTACTGGCTGTTCAACAGTTTCTTCTTCAAGCTCGTCTGTCTCCTCAACATTCTCTTCTACTTCCTCAGCAGATTCTTCTTCAGCAGTTTCTTCTAAAGAATCCTCAGGCTCTTCTGAAACTGCCTCTTCTTCCTCAGGCTCTTCAGCGGATTCCACCTCGAATTTCTCCACTGTATCTTCCTCAGTTTCTTCATCAAGTCCTTCGTCTAAAACTTCTTCCTCAGGCTCATCTACCACTTCTGGTTCTTCATCCTCTTCTAAGGCTATAGGGTCATTATCAGATTCTAAGACTACATTTACATCATCATCCGTAGTTTCTTCAGCCAATACCTCTTCAGTAGGCTCATTTGTTTTTTCTTCAACAACTGTATTTGAATTTCCTTGAGCTTTTAAAGCCTTATAAGCTTTTTTATTCTTCTTAGCCTTAACACACGCAATAATGAATAAAAGTAAAAAGAATACAATTAGTCCTGCAGCTGCACATAATATCCATTTATGCAATAACCAAGCATCCTTTAAATCAGACCATAAATCCTTCATAAAATTAGTAAAATTAAATAAAAACATAATAGCACCTCAATTCTTCTATAATTGTATTATAGAATTATTTATCTTTTTTTTCAATTACATTATTTTACAAAATAACGTTTTTTTTAATAATAATTTACTAATGCTATTTTTTTATATCTAGAATGCTTGCTAATTGACTTTATTTTCATTTTAGGTATTTACAAACAAATCAAAATTTTGTATAATAATATGGCAGTTAAAAGTTGGAACGTTAGCTCAGCTGGATAGAGCACACGCCTTCTAAGCGTGCGGCCGAAGGTTCGAATCCTTTACGTTCCGCCATCTTTAAAAATTAGTAAACTTACTAGTGTAAGTTTATTTTTTTTATATTTACGGTATAATATAAGCATAAGGACAGGTGATACAATGAAAGTTATAGGCTTAATTTGTGAATATAATCCACTTCATAATGGACATATACATCATTTCAATCAGATTAAAGGAAAAAGTAATGCCGATATAATAATAGTTTCTATGTCATCTTCTTTAACTCAAAGAGGGGATCTAGCAATCTTAGATAAATTTACAAGAACAAAGCTAGCACTAAAAATGGGTGTAGATCTCGTAATTGAGTGTCCTTCTATTTTAGCCATGAACGAAGCATATATTTTTGCACAAGCTCATGTCAATAATTTAAATAAGCTAGGTGTTAGCGAAATCTGGATTGGTTCTGAACAAAACAATCCTCAAATATATGAATCATATGTCAGACTTGTTTCTTCAAGCGAGTTTAATAAAAGTGTAAAAAATAGTATTGCAAAAGGCTTAAGCCCTAAACAAGCATATAATCAAGCATTTATTGATAATAATGTTAAACCATTATTACCAAATGATCTTCTTGGAATGTTTTACTTTCAAGCAATAAAGAAAATTAATCCAAATATTTTACTTAAGACAATTCAAAGAACAAATGATTTTTCTTCAAACGAGTTTAATCCTTCTTTAATTCAAAGTGCATCTGCAATTAGGCAGAACCTTAATAGATCTGATAAATATGTACCGGAGTATGTTTTGCCATATCTTAAAGATGCATTAGATATTAATAAAGTCGTACCATTTTTAAGATATAACATAGCTAATTGTAGTGATTTAAATAATCTAATTGAGGCTAATGAAGGTATTGAAAATAGATTACCATCTATTCCAGATTCTTCATTCAATGATATTGTTGATTTTTTATCTACAAGGCGATATTCAGAGGGAAAAATACGAAGATTACTGATGGATGTGTTGTTTAATTTAACAAAGGACGATTTAAAAGAATGTCTGCAAGATCAAAACTTTGTTAGGGTTTTAGGCTTTACAAACAAAGGTAAACAATTGCTTAATATGTATAAGAAAAAAATAAAAATATATACTAATATTAAGGATAATATCAATAAGACACTTGATACAGAACTAAAAATATCTAGGATTTTAGATATTATATATAATACAAATATGTTTGTTCATGAGCAAAAAGGACCTATAAAGTAAAAATCACCAAATCGGTGATTTTTTTACTTTGATAATATTTCAGCGTGGTCCTCAAATACAGCAATTGTATATTCCCATTGTGCACTGTATGATCCATCCTCTGTATAAATAGTCCAATCGTTATTTCCATCTACATAAACATGCCTTTTCCCTTCGTTTATCATCGGTTCAATTGTGAATACCATACCTGGAGTAATTAGCATTCCCTCGCCTTTTTTACCAACGTGACAAACATATGGATCTTCATGCAGATCAAGACCAACTCCATGACCTCCAACCTCTAGCACAACAGAAAACCCATTTTGTTTCGCATGCTTGTTTATAATATATCCAATATCGCCTAAGGTAGTCTTCCATGGAACGATAGCCTCAAATGCTTTATCAAGGCATTCTTTAGTAACTCTAACTAATCTTTCATGGAGCTGATGAGTTTTACCACCTATAATGTACATTCTAGATGCGTCACCATAATAGCCTTTGTATCTTGTTGTACAATCTACATTTACGATATCCCCAACCATTAATAAATCTGTTTTTGATGGAATTCCATGACAAACCTGATCATTTATCGATGTACAGCAAGATTTAGGAAATCCTTCATAGCCAAGAGGTGCCGGATATCCGCCTAATTCCTTTGTTGTACGATTAACTATTTGGTCTATTTCTTCAGTAGACATTAATGGTCTAATTGCTTTTTCTACTGCATCAAGCACCTTAGAGTTAACAATTGACGCTTCTCTTATTCCCTCTATTTGCTCTTCAGATTTTATCATTTCGTCTGTTGGAACAATTACACCTTTATCCTTCAATTCATGAATTTTTGCAAGTATTTCTTCACGATTCATTTCGCATTCCTCATTTCCTTAAACATTATATATGAAAAGAGGAATTAAATCAATTATTTATCGTGATTTTAGATAACACCTTGCTCAATCATTGCAGCAGAAACCTTTTTAAATCCTGCGATATTTGCGCCCTTAAGTGTATCATATGGATTACCACATTCACTGGCAACCTCGTATACGTTTTTAAATATATTTTCCATAATATCCTTAAGCTTTGCATCTACATCCTCAAATGTCCAAGAAATACGTCCACTATTTTGACACATTTCAAGTCCAGATGTCGCAACTCCACCGGCATTTGCAGCCTTTGCAGGACCATACACAACCTTATTTTCGATAAAGTAATGGGCCGCATCTAAACTAGATGGCATATTTGCTCCCTCACAAACGGCGATAACACCATTTTTAACAAGCTTCTTTGCATCCTCTAAATCAATTTCATTTTGCGTTGCACATGGTAGTGCAATATCACATTTAATATTCCAAATAGACTTAGATCCTTCAAAGTACTCTGCATCCTTATGGGTATTTAAATACTCCTTGATACGTGCTCTTTTTACTTCCTTTAGTTCCTTAATTAAATTTAGATCAATACCTTTTTGATCATATATTACTCCATTAGAATCCGACATTGCGACTACCTTTGCGCCAAGCTCTATAGCCTTTTGGCAAGCATATATTGCCACATTGCCTGATCCTGAAATTACAGCAGTTTTTCCCTTGAATGAATCATTTTTTAAAGTTTCTAGGGCTTTATTAGTAAAATAACATAATCCATATCCTGTAGCTTCCTTTCTGGCTAAAGAACCACCATATGATAGTCCCTTACCTGTTAATACACCACATGACTCATTTTGAATTCTCTTATACTGGCCATATAAATAACCTATTTCTCTTCCACCAACACCAATATCACCAGCAGGAACATCTGTAAACTGACCAATATGACGATATAACTCAGTCATAAATGCTTGGCAGAATCTCATAATTTCATTATCACTTTTTCCTTTAGGGTCAAAATCAGATCCACCTTTTCCACCACCCATTGGAAGTCCTGTCAATGAGTTTTTAAGTGTTTGCTCAAGACCTAAAAATTTAATAATTGATTGGTTTACGCTTGGATGAAATCTAAGTCCACCCTTGTATGGACCAATTGCACTATTAAATTGAACCCTGTATCCTCTATTGATACATATTTCATTATTATCATTTAACCAGCACACTCTAAACGTAACAATTCGCTCTGGTTCTACAAATCTTTCTAGAACTTTATTTTTTTCAAGCTCTGGATGAATACTAACATAATCATCTAGTGAGGTTAATATTTCCTCCGCAGCTTGAACAAATTCTGGTTCGTTAGCATTTTTTTCTTTAACATTCTCTAAAACTTTTTTTATATATAAATTCATAATATTCTCGCTCCTTTATTTTCTAATATATACTATTTTGTGAATAAAATAAAGATATTTTTATAAAAAAACGAATTTTATTCATTATTTTAAGACGGAACGTTGCTAATCTATAGTTTATCATAACATTTTTTTACAAAAATCGTTTATTTTAATCATTAAACTTATAAAATTAAATTTATAGCAGAATAATATTCAATTTATAAAACGTTTTCATTTAGCAAAAATTACAACTTTATTGTCAACAACCCTTTTAAAATATATAATAAATTTGTTGAGTTTATTATAAATAACCTATATAATAAATTTGAAAAATAATATCTGGAGGATAAAAGGTTATGCTTCTATCACAAAAATTTGTCAGTGCTGACTCGCCTATGTGGTTAATCATTATATTAATTCTTGCAGGTCTAGGCTTATTTTTATTTGGAATCAATATGATGAGTAATTCATTAAAAACATTAGCCGGGAACAAGCTTAAAGCAATTATTCAAAAGTCAACTAATTCTCCAATTAAGGGAATCCTTGTTGGAATTGGAATTACCGTTTTAATTCAATCATCATCTGGTACAACAGCTTTAGTGGTCGGTTTAGTTAGTGCTGGTTTAATGACATTACCTCAAGCCATAGGTGTTATCATGGGATCTAATATAGGTACAACTATTACTTCAGTTTTAATAGGATTACCTATAACCGACTATTTTATAGCTTTTGCCGGAATAGGATCATTTGTATATTTTTTTGGCAAGAAAAAGAAAACAAAAGAGATTGGTAGTGCATTATTTGGGTTTGGTCTTTTATTCTTCGGATTAAGCATTATGTCTAGTTCTTTAGACGTAATTTTTACCCAATACGAAGAGACAGCAACTAATATATTTACTAAATTTTCATCAGTCCCAGTCCTAGGACTATTAGTTGGTACAGCCTTCACCGCTTTGATTCAATCATCAGCTGCAGCTATTGGTATTTTACAAACATTATATTCATCAAGTATTATTCCGTTGAACGGAGCTTTAGCAATTCTAATTGGATCAAATATTGGTACAACTATTACTGCAATTATGGCAGCCATCGGCTCTACTACTGATGCAAAGCGTACTGCATGTGTCCATGCATTGTTTAATATTATTGGTGCTATAATATTTATGTCTTTGCTACATCCATATTATTTACTTATGGATAATATGCAAGGCTGGTTTAATATGAATCCTGCAATGACAATTGCCGTTGCTCATATTATATTTAACTTATTATCAACATTTATTCTATTCTGGTTTAGAGGCTATATGGCTAAAATCTCATGCGTTATAATCAAGTCAAAAGAACAAAAGAATCCTATTTATCAAGGATTATCTGATTACTCGTTATGTAAAAAAAGCCCTGCTCTAGCTCTTGAGTTTGCCAAAAAAGCAATTGAATATATGTCTTCTATTACTGTTGATTATTTTGAGTTAACTAAAAATTATTCATTCCAAAATAATACTGAAGCAGTCGATAAGGCTCAAGCATACGAATTAGAACTTGATGATCTTGATAACAAAATCCATGATTATTTAATTCAAATAACTAAAGTTGGAGTTGAAGATACAGAATCAAACATTTTATCTAAGTACTTAGATACTATTAAGGATCTTGAACGTATTGGAGATCACTGTAGCAATATTGTTGAATTCTTCCGCGATAGATATAGTGAAAACCTAGTTCTTTCAGATGAAGGCTCTTCAGACTTAAAGAATATGTATGACACCTTAGATTATATGGTCAAAAACTCTACTATTGCACTTTCAACTGGAAACAAACAATTAGCTAATACCGTTATAGAGGCTGAAGAAAAGGTTGACATTATGGAAGAAACATATCGTAAGCGTCATATCTTAAGACTTAATAAAGGCGTATGTACAGTCTCAAATTTTGATTATTATGTTGATATCTTATCAAATCTTGAACGTATTGGAGATCATACTGATAACATAGCTTCAAACGTTATTTATGATGATTATGGAAACCTAGCTCAAACAGGATTAAAAGAACTTCATAGTTTAGAAAGTAAAAGTGAAATCAATTAGCGATTTCACTTTTTTATATTCATATAATTAAATCTATTCTTTTTTTACTGCAACATTATCAAATTTATGTTCAAATTCTGTACTTTTAAAATATTCCTTGTATAATGCTAAATCAGAATAAAAATATGAATAATCATCTACTAAACCTGTGTAGAAATCAGTTATGTTTAGTTTTTTCTTTATTTCTGATTGAACTCCATAGTTTTCTAAACTAGGGATGCATATCTCATCAAGTAACTTATTTAGTAAATCATATTTATGTTCATTATATAAGGTAGCTATCCAACCGGACCAATCTTCGTTTGGATACGGTCTAAAAAGAAGTCTCTTTCTTAGTGCAGGGAATTGATGATCCTCAACATACCTCTGTCCAAAATAAAAGTATCCCACTTTATTATTAAATTCCTTCAAGAATTCAATTATTTCATTAATAACTGCATCATCATTTGTATATACACGTA
>CAMEKY010000054.1 GCA_945921565.1 uncultured Clostridium sp.
TGTAGAATAATTGTGTGCCAACACTATTCTACCATAAAGACGTCTCCGGGTTCGATTCCCCGAGCGTTTTTTGTTTTTATACGAAAAAAGGACTGTGAAAATCCTAAATTTGTTTTTTCTCAAAACCTAGGTTTTTTCACAGCCCCTTTATTTTTTTCCTGAATGAAATATATCTAGTTGTAAATAAAAAATGCATTTACAACGAAAGAAAATACGTTGCGAATATGACATGTTCACTATTACTTATAACAAGTAAATATCTTTTTACACAAAAATGAATTTTTTTTGAATTTGTGTAAAAACATATTTCCATTTCGATGAAAAATGCTATAATATATTTGGAGTTGATAATGAAATGAAAATTGTAAGAGAACATTATTTAGAAAAAATTAGACCATATTATGATATTGATTTAATTAAAGTCTTAACTGGGATAAGAAGATGTGGCAAATCCATAATAATGAGTCAAATTATCGATGAGATAAAGAGTCTAGGTGTCAAAGATAATCATATAATTTATATTAATTTTGAAGACTTTGAATATGAAGATATAAAAGAAGCAAAAGATTTCAATCAGTTAATTAAAAATAATATTATTGATTCGAATAAGTATTATATGTTTTTTGATGAAATTCAACATGTCAACGAGTTTGAAAAGGTAATTGCTTCATTCAAAGCAACATTAAATTGCTCGATTTTTATTACTGGAAGCAATTCAAAGCTATTGTCCGGTGAATTAGCAACTTTATTAGTTGGACGTACAGTTGAATTTAAGATATTGCCATTTAGTTATAAGGAGGCTGTTGAGTACTTATTATTAAATGGGAAAAATGTAACAGATGATTTTATTTACGACTACATAAAGTATGGTGGTTTACCTCAAAGATTTGATTTTAATAAAGAGTCGCAAATTATTAATTATTTAAAAGATCACTATAAAGGTATTTGTGAAAAAGATATATTTAAAAAGAATTCAACTATTGAAAAGTACAAATTTAATACAGTTTCATCATATATTTTAGCTAATGCTGGAAAAGAATTTTCTGCCGAAAATGTTGTTTCGTATTATAATGCAAATAACTCAAAAAATAAAAGTGAAATTGAAAAGAAGAGTATATATAATTATTTAGAAAGAATGGAAAAGGCTTTTTTTATTTCAAGAGTTAAAAGATATAATATTGTTGGTAAAGAAATTCTAAAAACTAAAGAAAAACAATATGCAATCGATATGGGATTAAGAATAATTAACACAAATTATATAGATTTTGAAGATACTTTTTTTCTTGAAAATGTTATCTATAATGAACTAATATCCAGGGATTATGAGGTATTTACGGGTAAAACATATAAGGGTGAAATTGATTTTGTTGCGATAAAAAATGGAAAGAAATGTTTTATTCAAGTTGCGTATTTATTATCTAGCAAACCAACTATAGAACGCGAGTTTGGTGCCTTTTCGCCAATAAGCGATTCTTCTCCAAAATATGTATTGTCATTGGATAAAATTGACATGTCTAGAGATGGAATTACTCATTTGAATATAGTAGATTTTTTGATAGGTAAAGCTGATTTATTTTTATCATAAGTTTTTAATTTAATTATGGTAAAACATAATTAATAAAAATTGGTGATTACAATATTAGTGAAGTTGGAGATATAATTACAATACCTCATTATCTTGTATTCGCTTTAGGAAAAGTAAAATATGATTTTTAATTAAAGGATAAAAACATGAATAAAGATTATATAAAATGGATTAGAAGCAAAGTTGGTCATGAGAAAGTTATACTCATTTTTTTCTGGCGGATGTGTGTTTAATGATTATGGAGAAGTTCTTCTTCAAAGAAGAGGAGATAGTGGAAAATGGGGATTTCCAGGAGGTGCTATAGAACTTGGAGAGGCACCAGAAGAAGCGTGTATTCGTGAGCTGAAAGAAGAAACAGGATTAGATGTGGATATAGAATCATTAATTGGAGTTTATTCTGATGGTGACATGAAATATCGAAATGGGGATGAAGCTCATTGTATATGCGTTGTCTATAGGCTTAAACAAGTTGGTGGTAATCTTAAATGCGATAATCTTGAAACCGTTGAACTAAAATTCTTTAAAGTCAATGACTTACCAGAAATGTTTTGTAAGCAACACGAAGAAATAAAAGAAACGTTGAAAAAACAGCTTTAATTATTATGATGTGTTTAAGTTTTAAATTTCGCCCTAACGATGTCGAGCTCGTTGAAACAGTAACTTTATTAACCAATACTAAAAATGGATATGTAAAAGATAAAAAAACGCAGTTTACGACTAGGTTTACAACAATCGTTGACAAGGTTTACGATTTGGTTTACAATGATTATAGGAGGTAGAAGATTCTATGAATATGAAATATGAAGATATTTTAAATAGGGCTTTAAATGAAGAGCATTACTTTAGTAACGAAGATTTACGTGTTAATAGAAAATATGGTTTTTTATTAAGTAATAAAGAATTAAGTGAATTCTTAACATATAAAGAAAATTCTTTAGATAAAAATAAACATGAACTACCTTTAAAAACCTTTAACTCAAGTAAAATATTTTATTTTAGTTCGAATGAGCTTGTAAATGCATATGTTGACTATATTTCATTCTTCAAGAATGATTATGAAGCTAAAAATAGTACAATTATTTCAGAAAACTACAATGAAATGATTCTTTCAAGAATTTCATCTGAATTAGATGGTACTCTTAAAATAGAAGGCGTAAATACCACAAGGAAGAAGATTTTAAGCATATTAGAGCATAAAAATCCAAATGATTCAAATGAGCAAATAATCTATAATATGAATCAAGGATATGGGTTTATTTTATCTAAACCTAAGTTTAATAAAGAGAATTTACGTAAGCTATATTTATTATTAAGTGATAATTCCTTGAAGCCAGAAGATGAAATAAAAGAATATTATAGAAATGAAATGGTAGAAATCGGTGGTCATGATGGATGTCCTGTAAACATGATTGAAGAATGTATGGATTCATTGTTTTCCTATGTCAATGAAAACATTAATAAGGTGAATTTCTACTTACCATTTATAGTTCATTATTATATTTTATATATTCACCCATATATTGATTTTAATGGAAGAACTGCAAGAATGGTTTCATTATGGATAAGTATGCTGATGGAATCAGAAACATTATTACCTACATACATTAGTGAAGCTATTAATGATGATAAATTTAATTATTATAAAGCTATAGATAATTCAAGAAATTCCAATAATGATTTAACATATTTCTTAACATACTTAACGAAATTAGCAAATCAATACTATTTAATATATAAAAATATTACTGCAATTAGAGATGATCTTGCTATTTTGGGAGAAGCTATTACAAATACGGAAGTATATTATTTAAAAAGAATATTTATAAATAGTAAAAACGGTTGGTTTAATTATAAAGGCTTTATTAGCTTTTGTCATTTAGATATAACCAAACAAGGGGCATTAAAGATTTTAAATAAGTTTTTAGGTTTAAATATTCTTAAATTTAGAATAAATTCTAGAAAAGAAAAAATTTTTATTTTAAACGATGATGTTATAAAATATAGTCTAAAATATTAATACGGATTTATAACATTGCTGATTATTCATAGATAATATTAAAGATTAATATTACCTATGGTAAATTAACAATAATATGAGAGATTTGTTTTAACAACGTAGATATGACTTAGAATTTATGCCATAATAAACTAAGAAATTATGTGGTAATGGAGGTTTTATTATGTTAGTGTACATTGAAGTCAATATGTTTGAATTTCCTGCCTAAGTTTCATTTGTTAACAAGAAATGGAAAAAGAAAGTGAATATTAGTTTATTTGTGTAAACCGGAATAATTAAACTGTTGTTTAAATTGTTCCGATTTAATTTATAACAAATATCCGATTTGTTAAGAAAATATAAATTGTGCTTGCAATTTATCATTTGGTAGTGTATAATAAAAAAGCATTGGGAAATATAGGACTATAGCCAAGCGGTAAGGCAAGGGACTTTGACTCCCTCACGCACAAGTTCGAATCTTGTTAGTCCTGCCAGTTTTTAGATTATTAAGATATTATCGATTGGATAGTATCTTTTTTTCTTTTAATATTTAACAATGGTGATAAAATATAGACAAGGAGTGATTATCTTTATGACTAATAATTCAATATGTGCAATAGCTACTCCATATGGTGTAGGTGCTATTTCTGTAATAAGAACTAGCGGAAGCGATTCAATTGAATTGCTAAATAAAGTATTTAAAGGTAAGAACTTGACTAAATGCTTACCCAACACTATAAATTATGGATATATTATTGATGGTAGTGATATTATTGATGAAGTAATGGTTTCGGTATTCCACGGTCCAAAATCATTTACTGGTGAGAATTCTTGTGAAATAAGCTGTCATGGAGGTATTTATAATACTAATCGTGTTTTAGAGGTATTACTTAAGAATGGATTTACCTTGGCAGAGCCTGGTGAATTTTCTAAAAGAGCATTCTTAAACGGAAGAATCGATTTATCTCAAAGTGAAGCTATTATGGATATCATTAGCTCATCTAACGAGCTTGCGCTTAAAGCCTCAATTCATTCTTTAAGAAAGGGTACAACCAATTTAGTTAGAAGCTTAAGAGAAAAGTTACTAGATTTAATTGCTAAAATAGAAGTAAATATTGATTACCCTGAGTATGATGATGCAGTTTTTATGACAAATGAAATAATCGAACCAGTACTTGAATCTTTAATAAAAGAAATGGAAGATGTACTAGCTCATTCTAAAATTGGTGTAATGGCTGTTAATGGTGTTAAGACCGCAATAGTTGGACGTCCTAATGTTGGTAAGTCATCACTCCTTAATATGCTACTTGAGGAAGAAAAAGCGATTGTTACTGATATAGCAGGTACTACTCGTGATTTAATTGAAGGCACATTATCTTTAGGTAATGTTACCCTAAAGCTTATAGATACAGCAGGAATTCGTAAATCAACTGATGTAGTTGAACAAATAGGTATAGAAAGATCAAAGAAGGCAATTGAGGATGCTGAGGTAGTCATGCTAGTACTAGATTCATCATCTCCTTTACAGGATGATGATTATGAGCTATTAAAGCTAACTGAGGATAAAAAAAGAATTGTTATTTATAATAAAACCGATTTACCTTTAAAGATAAATATTGATATTCCTCATATTAATATCTCAGCGCTTAAGCAAGAAGGTGTTCAGGTATTAGAAAAAGCATTACTAGATTTAACTAAAATAAATGAATTTAATGCTAATGATAATAACTATCTATCTAACACAAGACATGTAGCCTTAATGAATGATGCTTTAAAATCGCTATATAGTGCTTTAAATGCTTGTCAATTATATGTAGATGTTGATATGATTGAAATTGATATAAAAGACGCATGGTTAAATTTAGGTAAGATTATAGGTGATGATTCCCCAGATCTATTAATTAATGAGCTTTTCTCAAAGTTTTGCCTTGGAAAATAATAAAAATGGATGTGTTCACATCCATTATAGGTTATTGAGAACTATACTAATTATATAAAATGGGTATTACAAATTTAAAACAGAGGTTTTTGAACTTCTGTTTATTTTTTTCAAAAATATGATAAATAATTTGATAATTGCTAATTACTTATTCAATTTATAATTATAATATTTAACTAAAATGATTGAATGTAAATATATTTTATTTTGCATTAAATCATTAAAATTAATATTATATGTTTCGCTTATTTTCATAAGTCGATATGATACTGTATTTCTATGAACAAAAAGCTTTATAGCTGAAGTACTCAAACTTTTATCATAACTTAAATAATAATAGAGGGTATTAATATTATCTGTTTTATTTTTAATATCATCATTATATATTTCCATTATTTTTAAATCAATAAAATTTCTAATTTCATTTAATGAGTATTTATCTGTAAAAAACGGTAAATACATTTTATAATCAAGCTCATAATAAAGAACATTAGTTTTGCTAGCTTCTAAAAAGCTTAGCAAATTAGCTAAAGCTTTATAATAAAGACTAAAAGAGAAGTAATCTAAAATCTTTTTCACATAAAGAGCTGTTAAATGATTATCAATTAATAAATCCGTAAGCTTACTTGTTGGGATATTATCATCACTAAAAAAAACTAAAACATTATCATCATAAGCTATTACTGAATTAATAGATAAAATACTTTCAAGCTTAAGCTTTATATAATTATTTTGGGTGAAGCTAGCGTGTGAAAGAGAAATTATTAAAAGACTAGAATTTAAATTAACTTTATATTCCTCGATTTTAGTCTTTAAAATATCCTCTGTTTTATACTCTGCATTAAGTAATGCTTTATAAAAGCTTTGGATATTTGCATCATTTTTTTTATAATCCTCTAAATATAAGATCTTACCAATTGAATTAGCAAGATGCCTTATTAAATCATAATCTAAGCTATCAAACGTTGAATCATCTTCCTCAAGTAAAACCAAATATCCCAGCATCGTATTATGCTTTATTTTATAAAAAAGTCTTCGTTTATTTTTATTTATGGAGTCTAAAATAACGTATTCACTTTCATTTTTAAAAGCATTATTGGCAATAGCGATTAATTCTAATGACCAAACTCCGGCATTAGTAGCTTCTTTATAAACATTGTCCGCATCTGTTGTTTTAGTATAGTATAAAAGCTCATAATTATGATTTATTACAACCATTGGATTTTTAACATATTTAGAATATAAATCTAAAAGTTCCTTTAAGCTATAGCAATTTTCTTCCTCATTTAAAATATCTAGATTCATTTTATCACTCCTTGTGCTCGCAGCACAATTGTTTATGTTTATTATACACTTATAGTACATTTAATTCAATAATTTCTGAGCTTATAATAATGATGTAAATTGAAAGGAATGATTATATGAAAGACAAAAAAAAGCCCCTAAATGTAGGAATTTGGGCTTTTCTAAATAAGATTCCTGCAGGAACAATGTTTGTTCCATTAGTTATTAGTGCTATTATTTGTACAATAACAGTTGAATGTGGTCTTGGTACAGGAGTAATAGGTGAAGGACAAACCTTATGGGAATTTCTTGGTAATCCAATGAAGGACCTTTTTGGTAAAACTGGTCAAATGCTATTAATAGGATTAATGCTATTTTGTACAGGTACAATGATTAAGCCTCATGATTTTGTTGATGTATTTAAGCGAGGATTTTGGTTATTGCTTGCAAGACTTCTTCCTGCATATATTATTTGTATAGTAGTATGGTTTGCTTGTGGACCTAAAGGATTCTGTGGAATTGATTTTATTACATTCACCTGTGTTGTAACATCTGCTAATGCAGCATTATATATGGGAATTATTCCTCCATATGCTGATAATAGTGATAGAGCAGCTTTCCCTGTAATGCTAATATTATCTATGCCACTTCTTCCATTTATCTTTATTAGCTCTTTTGGTAAGGTATCTGGGGATGTATCTGGTCAAACACTTGCAAAAATTGTTCAAATATTCTCTTTGCTAATTCCATTTATTTTAGGATTTGTTCTTGGTAATTTAGATCCAAAAATAAGAGAAGTATTTAAAGGTGGAAATGCAATTATCCTTCCGTTCTTAGGATTTCAATTTGGATCAACAATAAATTTGATCGATGCATTTAAACCATCTGTATTACTTGCAGCGTTATTGTTAACAGTTATTTTCTGGGCTATTACAATGATAATTCCTTACATAGTAGATAGATTTGCTTTAAAGCGCCCTGGCTATGCATCTATTGGTAGCTCTTCCCTTGCTGGAGTATCATTATCAATACCAGTAATGTTTAGTACATATATGTTTAATGGTATTTCTGGAAGTGAATTGATACAAAATAGTATTTCTATTTTAGCATTTGTTTTACTAATTACTAATATTTTATCACCATTCTTTACAAAAGGAATTATGACATATTATTTCAAGTCACATCAGGGAGAAAAAATTAGCGATGTAAAGCGAGTATTTTCTGAGTCACATCCTGAATTAATAGCTGATTTATATGATGCAAATTATATGTATAAAAAAAATAAAAAAAGAGGTATATAAAAATGAAAAAAATTTTAACACAAATTGGTACATTAAATAGTTTAATGATGGGAGAATATCATGCAACTGAAACGGTTGGAGAATTATTAAAAAAAGGTGATATTGGTATTGGTACCTATGAAGGACTAGATGGAGAAGCGATTATCCTCAATGGTGTAGCCTATGATTCACGTGCAGATGGTAAGACCTATGTTATGGACAAGAATGAAAAATTGCCATTTGCAACTGTATCTAAATTTAACGATAGTGTTTGTGAAAGCAAGGTTACATTTAACGATATTGAAGAATTAAAAGCTAAGCTTGAGGAAACTCTTCCTAGTAAAAACTTCTTTTATATGATAAAAATGGAAGGATTATTCAATGTGCGTATTCGTTCATGCTATAAACAAGAAGAACCTTATCAACCATTATATAAGGTTGCATGTGACCAAAGAGAATATGATTTTGAGGAAGAAGGATATGTAATAGGTGTATATTGCCCTAATTACGTTCAAGGTATGAATTTACCAGGATGGCATATTCATTTTCTAAGTAAGAATTTTAGACATGGTGGCCATATTCTAAAGCTTCAAGGTAATAATATTAGCTATAAAATAAATGATATTGATGAGTGGAATGTAATCCTTCCCCATACTAAAGGCTTTGAGTCTTGGGATTTGACTGAGGATTTAAAAGAAAAAACTAAACAAGTTGAAGGGTCATCAAAAAAATAAAGACATTGACTCTGTGTCATTAAAACTATAAATTATCATATTATTTCCTATTTATAATATAACGTAGTTGTATTATAGATAGGATTTTTAATTTTAATATATAGAAAAAAATATATTTTCTTAAATTCATAAAACTAAAAAATGGATGTGTTTGCATCCATTATTTTAATATATATTCGATTTTAATATTTCCTTTATTATGACCCTCAATTTTAGCATAAGAGCCACATATAATAGGTAATTGAGGCTTAAGATGTCCAAAATCCGCATCCATAATAATAGGTAATCCTAAATCGTCTAAAGCCCCAGTAATTGCATTGTACATATCTATGCCCAAAAACGAAGCATCCATCCTAAGAGATCTACCAAAAATGAATCCCTTGGCATTTTTAAACCATCCTGCTCTTTTCATGTGTAAAATGGCAAGCCTTAGCATTGGTGGTTCAAAATCACAGGCCTCTAAAAACCAAATAATACCGTCTTCTTTGTATTTTTCTATAAATTCACTTACCTTATCATATGGTGTTCCAATTAAATAAGGTAAGCAATCAATACATCCTCCAAGTAATCTTCCTTCCATTTTAATGCTATCAGGAATAGCTATTATTTCCTTTTTAGTATCATAATTATAGCCTAAAAATGGATGATTCTCATCCTTAAGGCTTTCTTTTTCGAAAAAAGGATAGCCTTCAAATTGAAGTTTATTTCCTCTGATTAATTCTAGTGTATTTTTTAAGGATATATCTAGCTCCTCCTGGCCAAACTCAGGAGCACATGGACCATATATACTTGCTACATCTAGCATTGTAGTAATAGTAAATGTTAAGAATGTGTTGTCGGAATATCCCATAAACCATTTTGGCTCTTTAGTCATTAACAAGCTAAAATCAATATCGTCTAAAATTTCACATTCAAAGTTTCCTCCACCAACAGATAGAATAAGAGGTGATAATGAGCTATACGCATCCATAAATTCTTTTGCACAATCAATTGTACTAGCAGAGCGATAGCCAATTGAAGAACGAATATTAGGTCCTTCAACTACATCAAAGCCATTAGTCTTAAAATGATCTATAGCTTTTTCAAGTCTTGCAGCATAAGGCTCAGTTGTACAGCCAAAACTTGGCGCTATTAAATAAATTTTGTTATTCTTAGTATTCAAAAAATTAGGATATTTCATAAAAACCTCCAATTGTTATATGTTAATTCTATCATATCTTAAATTCTTAATCTAGCAATATAGCCGATTAAATGATATAATTATTGCATTAAAGAGGTTTGATAATATGTCATGGATAAAAAAAGTATTTCGCTTTTACTTTCCTAAAAAGAAAGAAGTAGAGCAGGATGAATCAAATTCTGAATTTAAGGTATTAGAAAGAATAGATTTAAAACCATATGAATCGTTGAAATATGATTTAATTTATGCACATGATGAAATACTTGTAGATAATGAAGATATTGTTATTGCATGTAGAAAGTATAAAAATACACTTATTAAGATTGTTCTTGTAAATAAATTTGAAAGCTTAAATAAATATGATTTATCAAATGAATCATTGCATGAGTACGCCAAAAGTAAAGGTTACTTAGAAGAAATTAAAATGGAAGATCTAGATACAAAAGCTCAAGCATGTATATATATATTCAACGAAAAAAGTGAAGAAATTAAAAGATATTGCTTCTTAAACGCAAAATCTGATAGCGATAATTATATTCAATATTTAATTTATAATCATAACACATGTCAACTTTTAAGATTTAGAAATCTTCAGGAATATAATACGCAGCTAGAAGCGTATAATACGGCGTTATATTTTGATTTAGCCTGTGTAGATAAGGAGATGTATTAATATGTTTTTTGGGAAGAGTAGAATATCTAAAAAAATGAGCATTGTAATAACAATTACATCATTTGTTATTTTAGCACTTTTGATGTGGCTATACGTTCTATATCCTAAAAAGTGGCTAATGGTTTTTGTTATTATTATGTCAGTTGTATTTGTTCTATCAATGAATTTAATGATATCTAAGGTTGCAGTTTTCAAACCAAAGCCTGCAAAGTACCCAAAGGGATTTTACAAAGGCCAAACAATGGGAAGCCTAGAATCAAAGCTTGTTAAATCAGGCTTTAAAGCAAACCCTAGACAATTTGGCTCTGGATTTATTAAAATTGAAGGAAAAACAGCATATAAAATTATATTGATTAAAAATGCGGAAAGCTATTTTAATCAAGGTGATGAGAAACAACCCCCAACTAAAGGTATAGATAAATGTAATGAGTTTATTGGCTTTGAAATTTTTTATGATGTAACAGAAGAAGTTGCTAAGCGTTTACCAGATTTTAGCTTTACAGGTGATAATGTATTTTACGAGGGACTATATTATGATCCTGAATATGATGTAATTGTTGAGGCAAATAAGATTGATGCGAAAAGTCATACAAATTCATATCAACATTTTAAGGGCATTTTAGGCTTAGAAGAATGCGAAAATCCATATCCTATTCCTGAAAAAACGAAGAAAAAGAACAAATAAGAGCGATTTATATCTAATTAATTATAAAATCTACTTGAAATATAATTAATTCTATGTTAAGATAAATCGGTAAAAAACTTACTATAGTTACCTACAACTATGGCGGAAGGAGATTAATGATTATGAAAAAGGACATTCATCCAAATTACAAAAAGGTAATGTGCACTTGTACTACTTGTGGAGCTCAATTTGAAACTGGTTCAGTTTTAGATGAGATTCGTGTAGATACTTGTTCAAATTGTCATCCATTCTATACAGGTCAGCAATCATTTGCATCTGCAGCTGGACGTGTTGAACAATTCAATAAGCGTTACAATTTAAAAAAGTAATTTTGAAAGGTGAACTAGTGAATACTAGTTCATTTTTTTATATAAGATTGGCATTACGTTTAGACGGATTTTTAATTTTCGCTAAAAAATCCCAAAGAAATAGACATGCAATCTAGTAATTAAATGAAATATGTGATACAATAAGACTATCTTAAGGAGCTGGTAATTATGATATT
>CAMEKY010000055.1 GCA_945921565.1 uncultured Clostridium sp.
TGCCAAAAAAATTACCCGGTTCATAACCAGGTAAAATTATTAATTATATATAAATATTACTCTAAGAATAGAAAAAAGTATATAAGGCTATTGCCTATATACTCTTAAAAGTCATTACCGCTCTTGTAAGCTCAGTATCTCCTCTTTTTATTAAGAAAGCAATTTGATTATCATTAATTTCTTTTTTATAAATTCTAATTAATTCACCCTCAAAGGCTTCATGTATATATAATATTTCCATATCTGTTACCACTACACTTCTATAAAAGCAAACTGGCATAGTATTAATTAAGAATTTAATATAGCTTACATTATTAACATGACCAGAATAATCAATTTCTGTTGGATGCATTTTCTCTTCATATGAAAAATCATCCTCAGTAAATTGAATTGTGTTTCTCTTGGCATTTTCCTTGTATCTACAAGGTGCTGTATCCATATCAGCTGGATATCCTATATCCTCTAATTTTTTTACAACTCTTGTGCTTATATCTACTGGACATATTTCTGACTTACAATAAAACAATTCCTCATCATTATGTGTAAATCCAGTTTCCATTTCGAATAGATATGAACTTTTTTTAGTAGTATATGATAAAGCTTCAATTTCTTCATTAAAATTAGGAAATCTATTAAAATGAAGCTTGTGTTTAAGCACTACTAAAACTGCATTATTTCTATTGCAAATAACAGAGTTATCAAAATTATATTTTGAGAAATACTCAGTAACCATATTTTGTGTAATATAGCAAGCATTTATAATTCCAAGACGCAAATTAAAATCAACACTTGAAAAATCAACCTTATATTTTTCTTTATGCTCGTATTTCATTAAAAATCACCCTAATCTAAAAGTGCACCTTTAATATCAATTTCATCACTTTTAATTGTAATTGATTCATTATCGTTTGAAGCAAGTAAATATCCTTCATCTGTTATAGATTTAGTAATGTAAATCTTATTATGATATTTGATTTTACGATTAAGGATAACACTAAGCTCTTGGTATTGATGAATAATAGTATTCCATGATTCATTTAATAATTTTTCATAATTATTAAGAATCGCATCAATCATTTTATCATTTGAAACATTAGCATATTCAAGTACTCCAGCCCCATCATATTCAACGTGTGATTCCATATTTAAGCCTATACCCACAATTGAACACTCATAATCATTAGAATACTCATCTTCAATTAATATACCCGCAATTTTCTTAGAATCAACATAAACATCATTTGGCCATTTAATACCTGCGTTAATACCAAATGACTTTAATGCAAGTACCACTGCGAGTGGTGCAATGATTTGATTCTTATGAAGCTTTTTAAATAGAATTGACATAATTACATCGTCTTTAGATTCCCATACACGATTGTAACGCCCACGTCCCTTAGTTTGTCGTTTTGCGACTAAGCAATCCATATCACTAAAGTACTTATAATTTTCTTTGAAAAAATCATTAGTTGAGCCTATTTCATCAACTCTATACATTCTAAAGCTGTTATTAAATGAGTAATTATCTAATCGAATATTATCCATTTTACTTCTTTAAAGCTTCAATACAAGCATTTAATCCTTCTACAGATGAAACATTGTAAACAGCTACATCTTTAGATGTTTTCTTAATAAAACTTGATAAAGTAGCGCCTGGTCCGATTTCAACAAATGTATCTACACCTTGAGCTATCATATAGCGAATAGAATCCTCAAAATAAACACTATGGCAAATCTGTTGTTGCAAGATATCATTTAGATTTTCATTCATTTCTTTACCACTAACGTTATAAACAATCTTATAGGCTGGCTTATTTGGTGTATATTTATCAAGTTCAGCACGAAGCTCAACTGACGCGTCATTTAAAAGTGATGAGTGGAAAGCACCAGATACATTTAATGGTAATGCTCTTCTTGCACCTGCAGCCAATAGTTTAGTACATGCCTCATCAACAGCATCAGTTTGACCAGTTATAACAATTTGACCTGGACAATTATAGTTAGCAATTTCACACACACCATTAACATCCTTAATTGTGTTTAAGATAACCTCACGGTCAAGACCGATAATAGCAGCCATTTTGGTTGTACCAAGTGGTAGAGCATTTTGCATAATATTACCACGCTTAGTAATAATTTTAATTGCATCCTCTATTGACCAAACATTTGCAAATGCCAAGGCACTATATTCACCAAGTGATAGACCACAAGCATATTCTGGCTCAATTCCATTTTCCTTCAAAACACTTGCAATTGCATATGAAGTAAGTAGCATAGCCTTTTGGGCATATGCAGTTTGGTTTAAAACTCCTTCCTTATCCTCAAAGCAAAGCTCTTTGATTTCAGTAAAATTATCATATAAAGCCTTTACTGATGAATAAGTATCATAAAAGTCTTTTCCCATTCCAACTGCTTGGGCACCTTGGCCAGCAAAACAAAATCCAATTTTCATTTTAATTCCATCCCTTTAACTAATTTTACGATATTTTTGATATCTACGCTCTAATAATTCCTCTTTAGGAGTAGCAGATAGTTCATTTAATTTAGCAATAAGGCTTGTTTTTAAATTTTTAACAAACTCATCTGAAAGATACTTAATTCCTCCAAGAGGTTCTTTAATAATTTCATCAACAATGCCATATTCTTTCAAGTCTTTACTTGTCATTTTCATCATTTCCGCCGCATCCTCAACACTTACAGTGTCTTTAAATAAGATAGATGCAAAGCCTTCTGGTGATAATACTGAATAAACCGCATTTTCAAACATATAGATATAATCAGAAACTGTAAGTGCTAGCGCACCACCTGATCCACCCTCTGATAATACAATTGCAATTACTGGAACCTTAAGCTGTGAAAATTCCATAAGGTTTCTTGCTATAGCTCGTGCTTGACCACGTTCCTCTGCTCCACGGCCTGGATAAGCTCCCGATGTATCTACTATTGTAATAATCGGTCTATTAAATTTTTCAGCCTGGTGAGCTAATCTTAAAGCTTTTCTAAAACCTTCTGGCGAAGTCATACCAAAATTACGCTTAATACTTTCGCTAATGTTAGTTCCCTTAGCTTGAGCAATAACTGTAACTGGCATATCACCTAACATTCCAATACCAGCAATGATACTTTGATCATCTGCATAATATTGATCACCATGTAGCTCATAAAAATCTGTAATTAGCTTATTAATAAGCATTTTCGCTTTAACTCTTTTTGCACTTCTTGCGATTGATACGCGATCCCATGCAGATAAATTCTTATATGTTTCTTCCTTTAAAGCGTGTAGTTCAGAAGATACAACCCTAAATTCCATTGAATTTGGATCAAGGCTTAATAAGCGAGCTTCTAGCTCTTCTATTTGACGTTCATTCTTTTCTAATATCATATTATCTATAATTATGAAGTCTTAAAAGCTTACTTAAAGTAGACTTCATATCCTTTCTTTCTACAATATTATCAATATATCCTTTTTCAAGCAGGAATTCTGATGTTTGGAATTCTTTAGGAAGGACTTCTTTAATTGTTTTTTCAATTACACGCTTTCCTGCAAAGCCTATTAATGTTTTAGGCTCAGCAAGAGTAATATCTGCAAGTGAGGCAAATGAAGCACTTACTCCTCCTGTAGTTGGGTCAGTTAAAACTGCAATATATAATTCATGTTCACATAGCTTCGCAACTGCTTGAGATGTCTTAGCCATTTGAAATAATGAGATAATACCCTCTTGCATACGTGCTCCACCTGAACATGTAAACATAATTACAGGTAAATGCTCTTTAATACCAAGTTCACATAATGATGCTATTTTTTCACCACACACGCTACCCATTGATCCCATAATAAAATGACTATCCATAACACCTACAAGTGCTCTTATACCATCAATCTTACCATCAACAGTAATGATTGATTCATCAATTTGAGTATCTGCTTGAGCCTTATTTAGCTTATCTTGATATCCCGGGAAATCAAGATGACGCTCTTTTATATCATAAAATAATTCGGTATATCCCTCGTCCATAATCATGTTTAATCTTTCTTTTGCATATAATCTTGCATTATATCCACAAGAAGGACACACCTTAAAAGCGTTGATATAATCTTCCTTAAAAAGATTTTTACCACAGCTTGGGCATTTACACATTAAATCCTCAGGAACTTCCTTCGGTGAATCATTTCCATCTTTTTTTCTTAAATTTAATTCCTCAAGCAATGAATTAAACTCATTTATTTCTTCCTTACGTTTATTGAATACGTTGTTTTGCATTTTGTTCATACTCCTTTAAAAATTCCTCGCAGAAGCCTGTATCATAATATCCTAAAATAAATGTAGGATGATGTAATAATACATAATGGAATTCTGTTGTAGTCTTTACCCCTTCAATGATTAACTCCTCAAGCGCAGCACGCATCTTACGAATACATTCAAGTCTTGTAGGTGCAAATACAATTAGCTTCATAATCATTGAATCATAATATGGTGGTATTTCATATCCAGCATAAACTGCTGTATCTACTCTAACACCCTTACCTCCCGGAATATGTAAGAAGGTAATTTTACCTGGGTCAGGTCTAAAATCATTTTTCATATCCTCAGCATTGATACGACACTCCATAGCACATCCAAGAATTTGTACATCTTCCTGCTTGTATGGAAGCTTAAGTCCATATGCTGTTTTAATCATTGTTTTAACAATATCAACGTTACAAATTGATTCTGTTACAGAATGTTCAACTTGAATACGAGTGTTCATTTCAATGAAATAGAAGTTTTCATCCTTATCCACTAAAAATTCAATTGTTCCCACAGAATCATAATTAACATATTTACAAGCCTTTACAGCAGCCTCATGAAGTCCTTCTCTTAATTTCTTTGAAATACATTGACAAGGAGCTTCCTCAAGCATTTTTTGCTTACGACGTTGAAGTGAACAGTTTCTTTCATATAGATGAATACAATTTCCATGCTTGTCGCACATCATTTGAACCTCAATATGACGTGGATTAACAATAAACTTTTCAATATATAGCTCATCATTAGCGAAGAACTTCTTAGCCTCTTCCTTAGCTTCAGTATATAAAGGTGCGAATTCGGCATCACTTGATACCATTCTTATTCCTTTTCCGCCACCACCGGCAGATGCTTTAATCAAAACTGGATAACCAATTTCTCTGGCAATTTGATTACCTTCCTCAAGTGATACAGCTCGATATGAACCAGGAACAATAGGCACTCCAGCTTCCCTCATCATCTTAATGGCTTCAGACTTATTACCCATTAATTCCATAACATGTGGATTAGGTCCAATCCATTTAATTCCACATCTTTCAACCATTGAGGCAAAAATTGGGTTTTCGGATAAAAACCCAAATCCTGGGTGGATAGCATCACAGCCAGTAAGACATGCAATACTTAAAATATTTTCCATGTTTAAGTATGAATCACTACATGATGCACCACCAACACAATAAGCTTCATTTGCAAGTTCTCTATGAAGAGCATTTTCATCGGCCGTAGAATAAATGGCAACCGTTTTTATTCCCATTTCCTTACAAGCACGGATGATTCTTACTGCAATTTCACCACGGTTTGCAACTAATATTTTTTTAAACATAATTACTCACCTATTGCAAATAGCTTAGTACCAAATTCTACCATTTGGCCTTCCTTAACTAATACTTCTTTAACGATTCCGTCTTGAGGTGCAGTGATTTCATTCATTACCTTCATAGCTTCAACGATACACAATTTGTCACCCTTTGAAACTCTTTGACCAACCTCTACGAAAGGCTTAGCATCTTGAGATGGTGACTGATGGAATGTACCAACAAGCGGTGCAGTTACATATGTATAATCAGTATCCTCATTCTGTTCCTTTGAATCAACACTTGTAGCTACGTTTAAAGCTTGAGGCACTACATTTACAACTTGAGTTGCTTTCTCTAATTTGATTTTAATATTGTCAATCTCTAAATCAATTGTACTAACACTTGATTTTTCAAACATTTTAATAATTTTTTCTACATCTTCTAATTTCATTTTATTAACTCCTAACTATTTTTGAATTTTTGACTCAACAAGCTTACAAACATCATCAACTGTCTTTAAAGCTGTCATTTCTTCCCATTCAATCTTTATGTCAAACGTTGTTTCTAATGATAAAATTAGCTCAACAGCATATAATGAATCAATGTGAAGGTCTTCCTTTAAATTTGCGTCCTTTGTAACATTGTCAAAATCTACATTAGCCGTTTCTACTAGCATATCTCTAATTTTTTCAAACATAAAATAGCCTCCTATTTACCATTACGCTCTTGCTCCCAAAATTTATTTAATAAAACCTTATATGTTCCTTCTGAAAATGGAGGTTTCTTCAAATTACTAATCTCTTCATCTGTTAAGCTACCATTTTTCCCAAACGAAACACCAGCTTCATAAAATTTTTGTAAGAAACGTTCTTGTCTTTCTTCCATCTTAAGCTCAATTAATGTCTTAATTTGTGGACAAAGAATTGCAGTATAATGACCCTTTCCACATATTGCATCATATTGAGTAACAAGCGAGTCAAATACATTATCAGCAGCTGTATATGCACAGCTTGCAATAATAACGAACTTCTTATCACCCATTTCAAAACGATGACCATGGAATGAAGCTCCATCAACTGGAGCCTTTTGTCCTTCATATGTTGACATAAAAGGCATCATTCTATCTGTAAAAACTTTCATTGTCCCAGGCATACCAAAGAAATATAGGGGATATGATTCAATAAAAACATCACATTCCATTATCTTATCTATTATCATTTTAGCATCGTCATTTTTAATGACACATTCGCCAGGAGTTTTTCCCCAACAAGACAAGCATCCCAGACATGGTTTAATATTTAAACTATTTATCCAAATGTATTCTACACAAGCCCCTGTTTCTTGTGCAAGTCCATCAACAAACGCTTTTGTAGCTGTTAGTGTTGATGATCGTTCCCCTTTAGGACTACCATTTAAAACCAATATTTTTTTAATTTTAGAAGGCATTACTCTTCACTTCCATAAATAGTAGATTTTTCTACCATTGTGAATGTCATTGAACCCTTTGAGTAAATTTTATCTTCAACCTTAACTACCGCATCGAATGATGTTAAAGGCCCTGCGCTTCTTGTTTTAGTAACAGTAATATCTAACTGATATCCAGGTATTACTGGCTTAATAAATTTAAAATTATCAACCTTAAGTAATACATATATTTTATCTGGATCTGTGCCATCATCTTCCATTACTAATGAACATAGCTGAGCACATGCTTCTACGATTAAAACACCTGGCATAATAGGTGCATCAGGAAAATGTCCCATAAAATATGGTTCGTTTACTGATACTGACTTAATACCTCTTGCGCTTACGTTTGGTTCAAGTTCAATAACTCTTTCAATCATTTGAAAAGGGGGACGTTGTTTAATTCTTTTATTAATATCGTTGATATTCATCATAGTGATAGTCCTCCATCAATTGTGATTGTTTGACCAGTAATGTATTTTGACTCCTCTGAAGCTAAAAAGCTTACTAAAGCAGCTACATCATCGGCACTACCTAAGGTATGCATAGGAATAGCCTTTAGATATTCCTCCTTCTTTTCCTCAGGAATTGCGTCAAGCATTTCTGTTTGAATAAATCCTGGAGCTATCGCATTAACTCTAATACCATATGCTGATAATTCCTTAGCCATAGTTTGAGTCATTGAGTTTACAGCACCCTTTGTTGCACCATAAACACTTTGGCCTGGAAGTGAGAACTTACCAGCAACTGATGACATATTAATAATAACACCGGATTTTTTTCTAAACATTTTAAGCGCTACTTGTTGAGCACAATAGAAATATCCTTTAACATTTAGTTCAAAACAATCATCTAATGACTTTTGAGACATCATTAATAAGAATTCATCACGAACAATACCAGCATTGTTTACAAGTACATCAATTGTTCCATATTCCTTAAATACATCTCTAACCATCGCTTTTACTTCATCAAGCTTAGAAACGTCAGCCTTGTAAATCATTCCAGAACCACCTTCTGCAATAATTTGAGCCAAAGTCTCTTCAGCTGGAGTCGTTGAATGACTATAATTTACAACTACAGTGTAACCATCCTTAGCAAGACGTAATGCACAAGCACGTCCAATACCTCTAGAGGCACCTGTTACAATTGCAACCTTCATATATTTCACCTACTTTTTTAATACTACTGCACAGTATGATCCACCAGAACCATAGGCAATAACTAATACATTTTCAAGCTTAGCTGAATCAATGCTAACATTTTCTATCTTATCAAGACTAATAGCATATCCATTTTCTTTCTTAATGTCTCCTGATAGCATCATTGCAGAATGAGCACAAGCTAGGGCAGCTGATGCAGCTCTACCTTCACCTGTTCTTTCCTTAACACTAAATACAGGAATATTTACTAAATTTTCTTTAAATACACGTCTTAAGCTTTGAAGTTCTTCGTTGTCTACAATATGGTTACCATTTGCGAATCCAGAAATACATGAGATATCCTCAGGCTTAAGATTAGCGTCTGCTAAAGCCTCTAAAATAGCCTTATCTAGAGCCTCTGAAGAGCCTTCAAGAGTTCCAAACTTAACATTTTGATGAGTCATACCATAACCAACTACTTGACAATACTTCTTAGCATTACGTGCATTTGCAGATGTTGCTGATTCACAAACGATAGTTGTAGAACCATCAGCAAGTACAAAGCCTTTAGCATTATCATATGGCTTAATTACTGAATCAGATACATAGTTAAGCTTTGAATATAATTCAGAAATGATTTCAATGTTTTCATCAGTACCGCAAGCAAGAACTACTTCCTCTTGACCTTGCTCAATAATGTTCTTAGCATAAGCAACTGATGCTAAGCCTGATTGAGCACCATTTGTAATAGTTACATTATATCCCTTTATACCAGAACAGATTGATAGATATCCACCTGCAGCGTTATATACAGTATTAGGGAAGTTAAACGCAGATCCAGCAGCATTGCCCTTTTCAGCAATGTTTTCTTCAAATAAGCAGCCCATTCCTAAAGCTCCTTCTGAAGTACCTACTACTATACCAACCTTTGTGGCATTTTCATCATTAAGCTCATAGCCAGCATTCTTAAGTGCAGCCATACCAGATACAGCTTGAAGTTTAGAGAAGTTATCAAGTTTACGGTAGAAAGCCATCTTTAATCCATTTTCATCAAAATCAGGCTTATCAACTACTGAATTAACACAAGATGAGCTAACAGTTTCATTAGCTTCTACCTTGCTAATATAGTTTTCAACTCCATTTCCAAGAGGAGAAACAATACCGAAACCAGTAATATATACAGGCTCCTTAGCCTCAGGTAATACTACATTACCCTTGTCCTTTGAAAATACGATACTAGCATTATTTCCGCCAAATGCAAATGAGTTAGACATAACTGTCTTTAAATCCTTCTTGCGGCTCTTATTAGGAACAAAATCAATCTTACCAGCCTTTTCCTTTAAAGATTCAAGATCCTCATCTGAATAGCCTAAAGTTGCGGGAATAACATTTTGGGTTAAAGCCTTAATTGCAAATACAGCCTCAATTGCACCCGCAGCACCTAAACAGTGACCAACCATTGGCTTTGTTGATGATACACTTAAATCATCATTAATTGGATCAAAAATTGTATGAAGTGATAGGAATTCTGCATTATCGTTTTTAGCTGTACCAGTACCATGAGCATTGATATAACCAATTTCTGAGCCATCAATTCCAGAATTTTTTAAAGCCCAACGAATAGCATTCATTTGACCTTCTCCATCTTCCCTTGGAGCAGTGATATGGTGAGCATCACTAGATACACCAGAACCTAAAACCTCGCAATACATTTTTGCCCCACGAGCCTTAGCATGCTCATATGATTCAACAATTACAATACCTGAACCTTCACCAAGAGTAATACCTGTACAATGGTTGAATGATGAACAAGGATTTGAATCAAGTGCATGTAGAGCAAGGAATCCTGCATATGGAACTGAAGCAAATGCATCAGCACCACCAGCAACTACAACATCAGCCTTACCAGCACGAATTAAATCACAAGCATAAGCAATTGAAATAGTACCTGCAGCACACGCATTAGCAATATTTGTAACACATCCACCAGCATTTAAATCACCAGCAACCTGAGAAGCAATTGCCGAAATTGGCATCTTCTTTACATCAGAAGCGTCTCTTCCATTCTTATAATAATGCTCAATAGATACAACACCACCAACACAAGAACCAATAATAACACTTACTCTTGTGTCTCCACCAAAATCACCTAAACCAGCATCAGATACAGCTTCTCTTGCAGCCTTGATACATAATTTAGATACACGATCAAGATCATCGCCCTTTGATTCGATTTCCTTTAAAAGAGAAGGCACCTCTGCAGCTAGCTTAGCATAGCAGTCAGTTGTATCTACGCTCTTAGTTTCTTTAATTCCAGATACTGAATTAATCGCATTTGTAAAGCATTCTTCTACATTATTTCCAATTGCACTGATCATACCAAGACCAGTTACAACACATCTATTTTTATCATTTGTCATTTTTATTAATCCTTTCATTTTAAAATATAAATAATTGAAAAATGGTTGCAAGATAATTTGCAACCATCTTATTCATTACATATTAGATACAATATAAGCAGCTAATGTATTGATGTTTTGGAAGTTTTCCTTAGCAACACCAGACATTGATACACCGAAAGTTTCATCAATGTATGTAATTAATTCGATTGAATCAATTGAATCAAGACCAATACCATCGCCAAATAGCATTGTATCAAATTCTAATTCTGATTCATCAACACCAAGGTTGTTTACGAAAAACTCCTTTAATTTTCCTTTAATCTCTAATTCTGTCATAATAAAAATTTCTCCTTTAATATATTCTTTTTTTATAATTAAATGACTTTGTCACTCTAATTATCAAATTTGATCTTTCATTTATTCTCTTTTCTAATTTTTTATTATATAATAAATATACAAATTAGGAGGAGCTTTATGAACAATATAACTGGTTTACAAAAAGCAAATGCCGCTTCTAACAAAATCACTAAAGATTCTATCAAAGAAGCTTTTCTAGTTTTACTTGTTAAAAAGGATATCAGTAAAATTACTATTACTGAAATTGTTTCAAAAGCCGGTGTTTCTAGAACTGCATTTTATAAAAATTATAAAACTAAAGAGGATATATTACACGATATCGTCGGCCCCTTTTTACAGGCTATTGATAATAAGCTCGCAAGAAAAGGATCAACATGTCTTTATGAGTGGTTTTTAATCTTCTTCTTTGAGGTTAAAAAGAACTCACGTGTATTCTCTTCTATAGCTCCCGCTTTAATCGAAAACGTTCTTTCAAAGCTTAAGAGTAAAAATGAAGCATTACACAATGAATACCAACAAAGTGCTTTTGAAAGCTCTATTGGCTATGTTATATATACATGGCTAAGTAATCCCAAAGAAACACCTGAAGAAATGGCTACATTATGTAGCAAAATGTATGCAGGATTTGATGAGATTTTTTCCTTTTTAAAAAAGGAATAAACTTACAAATGTATAATTCACATTACATTGCTGATAGCATTTTATCATTTATTGATGTGCCATTCAACCTTTTATGCTTCGGAGTGAACACTTTATCGCCATTTGTAAACTCTATTGCTTGTACAAATATATATCAAAAGAAAGTATCCTTTTCCCGTATTTAGGATTTAACACCCCAAAATTTAGGATTTGATTAATATTTTTGAC
>CAMEKY010000056.1 GCA_945921565.1 uncultured Clostridium sp.
TAGGAGAGTAAATACCAACTGTTTTATTGCAAAACAGGGCTCGTTGAATAAGGAAATAAACAAAAAAACTATAGTATTATAGAGTTTTATAGGTTTTGTTGAACGGACATGGCATTGGTCTATCAGTGGCAGCCGCAATTGTTCAAGCTCACAAGGGTAAAATTCAAGCCTCAAGTGAAGATGGAAAAACAATTACCTTTGTAGCTACAATATAAATGTTGAAAATATTAAATAAAAATGATAATATAAAATTACCATAAAGAGAAGGCGAGAGACAAGCTCTATGACCCTTCAGCAACCTTTTAAGTTAGGTGCTAATGCTTGGATGATGGGAGACTATAAATTAATTAATGAACTCTCATCATGGCGATGGGAGTTTTCTTTTTATGGCAAAAAACATAAGGAGGAAATAAAAAATGTTTAAATTAAGAGAATATGTTGATGGAATGGAGGATTTTATGAAGGTAAGCCTTAGATATTACGGCGAATTCTTTGTGCGTGATTTTGCATCTAAGGTTGAGCTTAAGGAGTTTTTAATTAATGAGCACCCTGAGTGGTTAGAACTAACAGTTGAAAAGCTTACAGTTACTCAAACAATGATTATTGTTTTTGTAAAGAAATTTCACTCTTAAATCGATGTATTATGCTTGAGTATAATAAGAAAAAAATGTAAAATATAATTAAAGAAAAGAGGTTTTGTATATGGAAATTACAAATAACATTAAATATATAGGTTGTGATGACACGGATTTAGATTTATTTGAAAGCCAGTACAAGGTACCAAATGGTGTTTCATATAATTCCTATTTGATTTTAGATGAAAAGGTTGCTGTTTTAGATACAATAGATCATAGAAAGTCTGAAGAATGGTTTAAAAATTTAGAAAACAATTTAAATGGAAGAGATGTAGACTATTTAATAGTATCTCATCTTGAGCCAGACCATAGTGCTAATATAAAAGCTCTATGTGATAAATATCCAAATGCTAAACTAGTTTTATCTAAAAAAGCATTAGATATGCTGCCACAGTTCTTTCAAATTGCCAATTTAGATTCACGAGCTATTGTAGTTAAAGAGGGAGATACCTTAAGCTTAGGTGAGCACACATTAACATTTATAATGGCTCCAATGGTTCACTGGCCTGAGGTTATGGTTGAATACGAAAGTAAAGAAAAAATATTATTCTCTGCAGATGGCTTTGGTAAATTTGGTGCATTAGCATGTGATGAGCCTTGGGTAGATGAAGCTAGAAGATATTATATTAATATTGTTGGTAAATATGGTGGACCAGTGGCTACACTTTTAAAGAAAGCTCAAGGCTTAGATATAAAAATGATATGTCCACTTCATGGTCCAATTCTTAAGGAAAATTTAGGGTATTATTTAGACCTATATTCTAAATGGGCAACATATACACCAGAATGTGATGGGGTACTTGTAGTATCCGCTTCAATTCATGGATATACGAAGGAAATAGCTTTAAATTTCTGTAATGAGCTTAAGAATAATAATGTTAACACTAGCTTCGTTGATATTACAAGATGTGATATGGCATCAGCTGTGGCGCTTGCTTTTAAGTACTCAAAAATGGTTTTAGCTTGTTCAACCTATGATGGTAAGATGTTTTCACCAATGGAGGATTTTTTGAATAGACTTTCAAGCAAAGGTTATCAAAAAAGAACTGTTGGCTTAATTGAAAATGGGTCATGGGCACCAATGGCTAAAAAATGTATGGTAGATTTATTAGGTAATATGAAGGATGTTACTATATTAGATCAAGCAGTTACAGTAAAAACAACATTAAACGATGAATCAAAAGGTGCTCTTATAGCTCTTTTAGATTCTATTAAAAATAGTTAAATTTAATATAACTACAATCCTGTAAGGCTTAAAGCTTTGCAGGATTTTTATTATGTTAATCAAAATAAAGCTATGGTTGTAGTTAATAGTGCCATTATTATGACCTATTATGAAATAGGTACTATCATTAACCGAAGAACGGTTTGGGGAAATAAATATATTGAAAGATTATTTGATTTAATCTGACGTTGATAAAAATTATGAATCTAATGTAATTAATCACAATTCAAAATGATATTTTCGAAATAAAAATATAGGTCTATTTCGAAAAAAAGAAAATATATTGTTTTTTCGAAGTTTAAATGATATAATAATGATGAATGAAGGTGAAAAAATGAAAGTGATCGAACGAAAATACTTAAGTGAATTAATTGAATATATAGGCACACCGGATATTAAAGTCATAACAGGTGTTAGACGATCTGGTAAATCTAAATTGTTGGAGTCATTTTATGAGTATCTTATTACAAATTATCATGATTCAAATGTTATCTATATAGATTTTAACAAGTTGGAATTTGAAGATTATTTAGAATACCATAAGCTATATGAATTTATTAAATCAAAATTTGAAGTAGACAAAAATAATTTTGTACTAATAGATGAAGTTCAAAATTGTGTTAATTTTGAAAAAACTATTAATAGCTTATATTCAGAAGGTAATCATGACATTTACTTGACAGGATCAAATGCATTTTTATTAAGTAGTGATTTAGCAACATTGTTTACTGGTAGAACTATTGAAATAAAAATAACACCATTTTCTTATTCAGAGTATATGGAGTATTTTAATTTAAAAAATAAAATAGAGTGTTTTGATAAATATGTGTTAGAAGGAGGCTTAGCTGGTTCATATTTATATCCTACTGAAAAAGGTAAATATGATTATATTGCCAATGTATATGAAACCATAATAGAAAGGGATTTAGTTAAAAGAAAGAAAATACGTAACATGGTACTTTTAAAGAAAATTGCCTCATTTCTTATGGATAATATATCAAATATAACTTCTATTAATAATGTTACAAAAACTTTAAATAATAAATTGATGAAAATAAATGATAAAACGGTTGGCTCTTATATAGAAAACTTATGTCAAGCTTATTTATTTTATAAAATTACTAGATACGATATTAAAGGGAAAAAATATTTAGCATCTTCTGAAAAATACTATTTAAGTGATCATGCTTTTAAATATGCTTTACTTGGAAAAAAAGATATGAATTATGGAAGAGTATATGAAAATATGGCTGCATTAGAACTTCTAAGAAGAGGATATGAAGTGTATGTTGGAGTTTTATATCAAAAAGAAATTGATTTTGTAGCAATTAAAAGAAACGAGAAAATATATATTCAAGTTTCTGATGATATAAGCAATCAAGATACATTTGATAGAGAAATAGAATCATTGTTGAAAATAAAAGATGCTTATCCTAAAATGTTAATTGCAAGAACAAAACATCCGGAATATTCGCATGATGGTATAAAAATAATTGATATCGGAGAATGGCTTGCAACTATAGAATAGTTAATAACTAAATTAGAATTAATTGAATGGATGGAGGAAAGTTATCCATCTTAAAACTATATATGATGTAACTAGTGATGCTATATCAGTTACTTTACTAATTATTGATCAAAAATATTTATCTTCAAATGAGAAAAAGTGTATAATGTAATGAAACAAAATTATTCATATAATAGATTGGAATTAGAACAGTTGAGTGGTTTTGCTAAAGATACATTAATTAGAATTTTTAATTCTTCAGTTGAAAAAAGGTGTTATTGAAAAGAATGGTAAAGCAAGAGCCACATTTTAAGATTTATGAAGCGAAGATAGTTTTTCTTAGATTTAAATATTCAAAGCAAAATAAAATATTATAAGATCAATTGTTATGTTACACTGGAATTTTTTTGAGGAAACTTTATTGCATTTCGTTAATGTCTAACATATAATTAAAAACAACTAACAGTTTTATTTACTATAATAATCATAATATACACTTTGAATTAGAAAGTAAACCTACGCCCTTGTTATATGAGGCGAATGGACTTTTATTGATTCTAATGATATTTCAAAGGAATATCAAGAAAAACCAGAGTAAAAAGAGGATTATTTAAACGAGATAATATTATATATAATGCTGATAGTGTAGGGGCATATAATATAATGAGAAAATATAAAATAAGAAATAAAATAAATATTCCTATGATAAATAAAGGACTATCAAATCCTAAAAAATATGTATCTGTGTAACTAGTTATACTAGTAGCAGTATTGGGTTGGGACAGCCCTGATGGTAGTGGTCAATAGACCATGACATCGATGCTCGGTTAATTATTTGCTTATTTAAATGGCCTTTTATATCTTTTCTTGAAATTAATATTGTGGTAAAATAGATTAGCATTTAAACGGAGGGATACCTATGAGTAAAAAGTTTTATTTAACTACAGCAATTGCATATACATCATCTAAACCTCATATCGGTAATGTATATGAAGCAATATTAGCAGATGCTATATGTCGTTTCAAAAGAAAACAAGGCTACGATGTTTATTTTCAAACAGGTACAGACGAGCATGGTCAAAAGATTCAGGCTAAGGCAGAAAAGGCCGGAGTTTCACCAAAGGAGCATGTTGATCATGTAGCCCTTGAATTAAAGTCTGTTTATGATTTAATGAATATCTCATATGATAGATTTATAAGAACTACAGATGAAGACCATGAAAAAATCGTTCAAGATATATTTACTAAACTATATGAAAAAGGCGATATATATAAAGGATATTATGAAGGACACTACTGTGTAGATTGTGAATCTTATTACATGGAAAAGGATTTAGTAGATGGTAAATGTCCAGATTGTGGAGCACCTGTTAAGCTTACAAAAGAAGAATGCTACTTCATGAAGCTTAAGCCATATCAAGAAAGACTTGTTGAGCATATTAAGTCTCATCCTGAATTCATTCAACCAGAATCAAGAAAAAATGAAATGCTTAACAATTTCTTGAAGGAAGATTTACCAGATTTATGTGTGTCAAGAACATCATTTACATGGGGAATTAAGGTCCCATTTGATCCTAAGCATGTTGTATATGTATGGATTGACGCTCTTGCAAATTATATCACTGGTCTTGGTTATAATGTTAATGGAGATTCAAGCGAATTATTCAAAAAATATTGGCCAGCAGATATTCATTTAATTGGTAAGGATATCTTAAGATTCCACACAATTTATTGGCCAATTATGCTAATGGCACTTGACTTACCATTGCCTACTCAAGTATTTGGACATCCTTGGATTTTGTTTGGTAAAGATAAGATGTCAAAATCAAAGGGCAATGTAATTTATGCGGATGATTTAGTTAAATTATATGGTGTTGATGCAGTTAGATATTATGTACTTCATGAAATTCCATTTGCTCAAGATGGATCTATTACATACGAATTATTAACTGAAAGATACAATGCGGATTTAGCTAATATTTTAGGAAATCTAGTTTCTCGTACAATGGCTATGACAAGTAAATATTTTGCAGGTCATGTCAAAAACAAGGGTTCATTCTTCCCATATGATGAAGAACTTAAGGCTGAGCTTGTGAAGATGAAACAAAATACTCAAAAGCACATGGATTCACTTCATGTAGGAGACGCTATTGAGGATATTATTGTAGCACTACGTAGAGCAAACAAATATATTGATGAGACTGCACCATGGGTTCTTGCTAAAGATGAAAGTAAGAAGGATGCACTTGAATCTGTATTGTTTAATTTGCTTGAGGCAATAAGAGAGGCTGCGATTTTACTAGAGGCATTTATCCCTGAAACATCTAAAGAAATCTATAAGCAATTAAATGTAGAAAAGGTATCATTTGAAGATTTAGACTTTAATACATATGAAAGCTATACTATTGGTGAGGCTAAGATGCTATTTAAGAGAATAGATATTAAAGATATAATTGCCTCAGTTGAAAAAAATGAAGAACAAGAAGAAAAGAAAGAAGAACCACAAGAGGAATTAATTACTATTGATGACTTTGATAAGGTTCATCTATGTGTTGGAAAAATACTAGAGGCTAAGAAGCATCCTAAGGCTGATAAGCTACTTGTATTTAAGGTAGATATTGGTTCATCAGTAAGACAAATTGTATCTGGTATTGCTAAGTGGTATAATCCAGATGATTTAGTAGGTAAAAAGGTTGTAGTAGTTAAGAACCTAGCTCCTGTTAAATTAAGAGGAGAATTATCTGAAGGTATGTTACTATGTGCTGCAGATAAGGATGATAAGGTATTAGAATTACTAAATATAGATTCTTTAAATCCGGGGGACGAAATTAGATAGTATGAAGTATTCTCGTAAGCAATTTCTAGATGATTTATTTAGAATTGCGATAGTAGTAGTAGCAAATGTAATTTTAGCATTAGCTACTGTATGGTTTTTAGAGCCTGCTCACCTATATGCAGGTGGGGCTACAGGACTAGCTCAGCTTATTGTAAGAATTATAAATAAATGTGGTGGAAGCTTTAATTTAGGTTTAATGATATTCTTAATTAATGTTCCAATAATATTAGTTGGTTGGCGATTTGTATCTCATAGATTTGCACTTTTTTCAGCAGTTGCAATTTTAGTTCAGTGGATTTTTACAGACTATGTTTTTGGTTCTGGTCCGTTTGAAGCTTTAAGTAAGGATATAGAAACAATTAATGGAACAATGTCTAATTATGGTGGAATATTAACCCTTGCAATATTTGGAGGATTACTTGCCGGCTTTGCGTCTGGTCTTGCACTTAAATTTGGTACATCTACAGGAGGAATTGATGTTTTAGGACAAGTATTTGCTCTTCACAAAGGAATATCAATTGGTATGTTTACATTGATATTTAATGTATTAATTGCTTTTGTTGGTGGTGCATGGCTTCAAGGAAGTCTCATTGTAACTTTATTTACGTGTGTAAGACTTATTTTAAACAGTTGGGTAACTGATAAGGTTCATACATCCTATTCTTATACTTCTTTAAATATTTTTACATCACAAGGAGATGCGATAGCTAAGGATATTATGGAAAAGCTTAATCGCGGATGTACAATATTTGAAGGGACAGGTGCTTATACTCACAAGGAGCATACTGAGCTTTATTGTGTATTATCAACCTATGAGCTTGATAAAGCTAAAGCTATTATTATGAAGCATGACCCTAAGGCCTTTATTGTAGTTGCGCCGGTAAAAACAGTTCGGGGTAATTTTATTAAAAAGACTATTGTATAAGTTATTATCTAAAAACTAAAAAAAATTGACATTCGATTATTAAGATTATATAATTAACTTGGCAAAACAGTAGCGATACTGTGACGCAAAGCTAAAGGGTCTTAATGAGATAGCCAGTTGCAGGATTTTGTTGCTCTGGCTATTTTTTATTCTATAAGGAGGTTTTAAAATGCGTTATAGAGATACAAAATTAAATATTTTACTTACAATTTTAGTATTCATTGCAGTTGTAATGTTTAATGCATTTTATATTATGGCCTATACAGATAGAATACAAGATTTAACATATGACAATGCAGTTTATGAAACAAGGCTTGATATGATTAGTATAGATGATAATATTATCAAAATGAAATATGAATTTAAGGATAATAACTATACTAATGTACAGTTAGTAAAAAGCCCTAAGGATGGCTTTATAAATGAATTTAGTTCTTTCAATAATGAATTTTATCAAACCTGTATTCGTCAAGCATCAACCATGGAGGCTGATTCATCTGATAAAACATATTATATGTATTTTTTAGATGATAATCGTTTAGGAAAAACAAGTTTATCTAATGTTTTTAGTGTCATAGAGAATGAATACTTCTTATATAATGGTCATGATGGAACAACTATTTATAACAATAGTCTAACAAGCAAGCATTTCTTTACCTATATTAATGCAAATGGAGATCAGGACACTACAAAAATAAAAGATTCAATTGAAAAGCATGAAGCATTTGCGGATATTTTTATAATTAATGGTGAAGAGATAATCGTAACAGGTATTGAATTTGGTGCTAATATGTATTTGAGTAAATTCTATTCTACACAATCATATCAGCATGAAGTAAAAAATCTATATATTATGTGTGGCATCGTTGTAGCCGCTACAGCTATATCTACAATTATTATTATATTAAGTGCATTCTTTGCGGTAAAAAAACAAGATAAGCTTATTGCTATATCTAGATTTTCTGCAAGAAGAAATGACGCACTTATTATTAGAGCTAATCGTAATGGTAAAATATTTGAAATTAACCACGATATAAAGGAATTTGATTCTCATCCGGAAAGGCTAAAGAATATTTATGACTTTACAACTATCGATGGGGAGTCTGGTAAGGATATTGTAAAGAATAGAGATAAAAAGATTTGTGTATTTGATTTAGATGGGAAAAAGAAATACATCGAATTCATAATATTTAGCTATAATTTTACCTACTATTTAATAGGTAGCGATGTGACTAATGATTATTTACTTGTAAATAGATTAAGAGATTTAACCAGTAAAAATGTCGTGACAGATTTACCGAATCAATATTCCTTAATGGAGGATTTTGCACATATAAAATCGCAAGGTTTTAACAAGATAATTACATTCTTTGCGATAAATATATTAGAATATGCTGAAATTCATAAGCTATTTAGTATTAGTGTAATTGATGATATTTGTAGAGTCGTAAGAGATAGAGTTAAAACATATATTGGCGAGGATAATTTACTATATCATATTGAAAAAGATACCTTTGTAGTTGTACTTACATCGACAATAAAGGAAGAAAATACGAAAATTATTGATTATATTAAAAATGCATTGCATGAAACCTTCCCAGTAAAAACTAACACATTGTATGTGAAGTTTAAATATGCTTCATATGAGATAACAGGTGCCGCAAGTTCTATTGATTATAATCGACTTAACGATTGCTTAAGCGCAGCACTAGAGGTAAGTAAGAATTCAATCAATCGTGATTATATTGTATATGACGCGACTATCCAAAATATGATTGATTACAAGCAAGAGATGCAACTAGATTTAGTAAATGCACTTAAGAATAATGAATTTATGATGTATTATCAGCCTCAATATGATGTTGAGGAGAATAGGATTGCAGGCTTTGAATCATTAATTAGATGGAATAATCCGAAATATATAAAAACATCTCCACAGGTTTATATTGAGCTTGCAGAACAAAACGGATTAATCATTGAAATCGGAAACTTTATAGTAAGAGAGGTATTTAGATGTGCTAAGGTGTTTGAGCAGTATGGTGTACATATTTCAATAAATGTATCTCCTGCACAGCTATTACAAGCCGGATTTACCAACTTCTTGCTTGAGGAGTTTGAAAAAAATGAGCTTAAGCAGGGTACAATTGCTATAGAAATTACTGAAACATTTTTGATGGAGAATTTTGGAGTTATAATTGAAAAGCTAGTATTATTAAGAAATAAAGGATTTTCAATCCACCTTGATGACTTTGGTACTGGATATTCATCATTGCAATATCTAAAGGAATTACCAATTGATACAATTAAAACAGATAAAGATTTTATTAAAAACTTAGAGAACGATAAGAGTTCTCAAATAATTATGAAGGGAATAATTTCTTTAGCTAAATCAGTTGATTTAAAGGTTATATCTGAGGGTGTAGAGACAAAGGGTCAAGCTGATATCTTAAGAAGGGCTGGTACAGATTATTTCCAAGGATATTTAATTAGTAAGGCTGTTCCAATGGATCAGGCGATTGATATGATAAAAAATGGGGTTGATATATATGGAAAGAAGGCGAAATAGTCAATGAATATGATTTTAGCATCTAAAGCATTTAATTTAGTAATTACAATAGCTATTATTTTATTAATGCTAGTATTAATATTCTTTATGATTAAATTAATACTTAAAAATGAAAAGAAATATCGTGATGAAAAATATTCTTTATCACTTAATATGATTCCTCAAAACGAGATTAAACAGTTAATTGAAAATCATATTATCCGTATCGGTGCATTTGGCTCATTTACATTAATGCTAATTGATATTGACGATTTTACTGGATTAAACAAACTATATGGCGAGCAAAAATGTAGTGATATGCTGCTTGAATATGTTCATAGAATTGATGTTTGCTTTAAAAATGCAGTTATATCAAACATTGGCAAGGATAAGATTTTAGTTCTTGTCAGGAATGATTTGGATCTTCGTCAGCTTGATGAGTTAGCGCAGGATTTGATGTATTCATTGCGTCAGCCTTATGTTATTGGGCATCAGCATGATGTATCCATTAGTGCTTCAGTTGCAATAGCACTATATCCTACATGTGGTTCAACATATAAAGAGCTTCTTCGTTCACTTGAGCTTACTAATTATGTGCTAAAGCGTAATGGCGGTAATAATTACATGATTTATAGTAGTGATATTGATCAAAATGAAAATACTAATATGGAATACTATAAGGAAATTCGTGATGCAATCGATAATGGAGAATTTACATTGTTCTATCAGCCAATTGTAAATGTTGGAGAAAAGAAGCTTTTTGGCTTTGAAACATTCTTAAGATGGAATCATCCAGAGCAAGGAGTGCTTGCGCCAAACAAGTTTATTCATCTACTAGAGGCATCAGGAGATATTAGCTATATTACCAAATGGGGTCTTGAACAGATATTTGATAAGATTGAGGAAATTCAAACAAAAATTGGTGCCAATGACCTTGTTATTACTAATAACATATCGGTTAAGCAGCTTATGAACGATAAGATTGTAGATGACTTTAGAAAGGTTTTAAGATCTCATAATAAGATTAATCCAAAGAAGATTGCACTTGAAATTGGTGAATATTCTACATTTGAGAAGATGGATGTTGTTAAGGTTAATCTCTTAAGACTTAGAGATTTAGGATTTAGAATAAGCGTTGATGGATTAGGACTTGATTATTCAACTCTATCACAAATTGAAAAAGCACCGCTTGATATTATTAAGCTTGATTCAAGCTTCCTTAAGGATATTAACAATAATTTCATGCAAGAGAAGTTCGTACAAATGCTTGCGGAATCTGCATTACAAATGGATAGAATTGTTATTGCTGAAGGTGTGGAAACATTTGAACATACCGAATATATTTGTAAAAATGCAGTTCAATATGCTCAAGGATATTATTTTTCAAAGCCATTCCCAAGTGAACTTGTTTATGAATATATAGTTTCTAAGGATTATATCCAAAGAATTGAAAAAAACAGTAATGATATCCCAACACTAATAGATACTATAAAAAATGACAATAAAAAACTAGATAATACTATAGATGTTGAAAAATTAGAGATATCTAACAATCAAAATGATGAATCTACAGAAAATTAATTAAATTCTGTAAAAAAATGTCGAATTTGGTGATTTTGTAAAAAAAAATTAAAAAAAATTCTTGACAAAGATATTTAATATTGTAAAATAAGAATGAGCAAAAAGCTCTTATAATAGTGTTAAAGGCAAAACTAGAGTAATCTAGCGACGCAAAGCTATAGGGTCTTAAGAAAGATAGCCAGTTGTCAGTATTTATATATTGGCAACTTTTTATTTGCTAAAATCTTAGGAGGTGATGAGTATCGATGAAGAAGGTGCGCGGTGAGCGTGTCAAAGGTCTTTATGGTCGTAAGAA
>CAMEKY010000057.1 GCA_945921565.1 uncultured Clostridium sp.
TCCTTGCAGTGTTTAAATCTAATAACACAGAAGAAGGATTATCGCTATCTAAGCAAATGGTCGAGTTCAATGGCTTGGGTCATTCAGCTGCTATTCACACTGCTTCCCATGAACTTGCCACAAAATTTGGAGATTTAATTCCTGCGATACGTATCATTTGGAATAGCCCATCGACATTTGGTGGAATTGGAAATGTCTACAATTCATTCTTACCTTCTTTAACTTTAGGCTGTGGTTCTTATGGCCACAATTCAATTGGTGATAATGTTTCAGCCATTAATTTACTAAATGTTAAAAAATTAGGAAGGAGAAGGAATAATATGCAATGGTTTAAGATTCCTGCAAAGATTTATTTTGAACGTGATTCAATTGAATACCTACATCAAATGAAGGAAATGAATAGGGTTATTATTGTAACAGATCGCTCAATGGTTGATTTGGGATTTGTTAATAAGGTTACTGATCAATTAAAACTTCGTCATAATGAAGTACAATATCAATTGTTTTGCGATGTTGAACCCGATCCTTCAATTCAAACGGTAAAAAAAGGAGTATCATTAATGCAGTCCTTTAATCCTGATACAATCATTGCACTTGGTGGTGGTTCAGCTATGGACGCTGCTAAGGGAATGTGGTTGTTCTATGAATATCCTGAGGTTGATTTTAACGATTTGAAGCAAAAATTTATGGATATTAGAAAGCGTGCCTTTAGATATCCTGAGCTTGGTAAAAAGGCTAAGCTTGTATGCATTCCTACAACATCAGGTACCGGTAGTGAGGTTACGCCTTTTGCAGTAATAACAGATAAAGAGGAGAGTAAGAAATATCCACTTACAGATTATTCTTTAACTCCAACTGTAGCTATTATTGATCCAACATTTACAATGTCACTTCCAAAGAGTGTTACAGCTGATACTGGAATGGATGTTCTTACCCATGCAACTGAGGCGTTTGTATCAACTTTGGCATCTGATTATACTGACGGCTTGGCGATTCAAGCAATAAAAATGGTATTTAAGTACTTGAAACGTAGCTATGATAATGGCGCTAATGACCCTGAGGCTAGAGAGAAAATGCACAATGCGTCATGCCTTGCAGGTATGGCATTTGCCAATGCATTCTTGGGAATGAATCACTCAATGGCCCATAAGATTGGTGGAGAATTCCATGTCCCTCATGGTAGAGCAAATGCTATCTTATTACCATATACAATTAGATATAATGGAACAAAACCTCAAAAGCTATCTACATGGCCAAAATATAATTATTATCATGCAGATGAAAGATATTGTGAATTAGCAAGAATGCTTGGGCTTCCTGCATCTACAATAGAAGAGGGTGTAGAGTCTTATGCAAAGGCTTGTGGTGAATTGGCTAAGAGTGTTGGAATTAAAATGAATTTTAAGAGCCAAGGTTTAGATAAGGCAGAATATATGGCTTCGCTAGATAAATTAGCCTTCCTAGCATACGAGGATCAGTGCTCACCTGCCAATCCACGTGTACCTATGGTAAATGATATTAAGGAAATACTAAAGAACGCTTTTGATAACGAAGAGTTTATGTAAAAATTGTGACTAGCTTGTGCTAGTCATTTTTTTTAAAACTTACATAATAGGTGTAAGTTTAGGCCATATTATATATGTCAATGGAGGTGTATAATATGGTATATATAAATGAAGTTAAATCAATAATGCTATGCGAAAGGAAAAGTTTTGAACAATCCTTGTTTTTGTATTTAAGAACCATTCACAATTTGAGTATAAAGGATTTAGCAAGAAGGATAGGGATTTCACTTAATGTTTTAAAAAGAGCAGAAGGAGATTGTAAATATTATAAAAGGCTTCCAATTTCAATCGCTAGAAAAATTCTTTCATATTATAATATTACAGAATATGAATATGATTATTTAAAAAAAGAGTCATATAAAGGCGATATATCAATAGATTATATTGTGGAAGTTTATCATCATCTTTTTAATTTTTCTAAAACTAAATCCTTACTTTATGTTCATTCGAAAATAAATGGACTCTCAAAGAAGGAATATCAAAAAATAATAAGAATTTCTAGAGTTAATCTACAGCAAACTAGTTTAAAATTTAATGATATATGTAAAAATTTACTAATTTCTAAGCAAATTTCTTGCTAAAATAATAGAAAAATAACATATTTATACCATAATCGTATTGTATAATATAGGCAAATTATGGAGGTAATAAAGATGTTAGTGAAAAGAATAACAACGACATTTTTAGGTTTATCAACTATTTTACTTAGCCTTGCGTCATGTGGTTCAGAAGAAATTAGTACTACAAATAATGTGACAGAATCATTTGATACTATTACAAATATGAATAATAGTTCTACTTCAGGAGAAGTTTCTTCACAAGATCCAGTCGATTATTCAAATTTAAAGCTTGTAACAGGAGAAAATCTTGCAAAAAAAAATAACTTTAAAATGGAATATACAGATTTAGAGGACAATATAGAGGCTGTATGCGACTTTGCTAATTCTGCGACACTTTGTATTGAAAACTATCAAAGCGTATATCGTACATATTTCAATGGGTATGGTTGGGTTACAACTACGACTCATACACTATATGGTTGGGGTTCTGGAGTAATATATTATAAAGCATTACTTGAGGATGGATCATATTTATATAAGATTATTACAAATGAGCATGTGGTAGCTGGAGGTTCATCATGTGTTGAAGGTGAAGAGGAATACCAAATTTATGATGAAAATTATGATGAGAATATAATCGCTAGTCTCATTGGTACAAATGAAGAATCAGATATAGCTGTTTTACAGTTTGTCAGCGATAGAGAATATAATGCTGTAGCTTTGGAAAATTCTGACAATATAAAACCCGGAAGCTTCGTGGTTGCAATGGGGACTCCAATTGAACTTAGTTATTACAATACTGCAACATTTGGGATAGTATCCAAAGTGCAGGAAGATTCAATTCAGCATGATGCGACTATAAATTCTGGAAATAGTGGAGGTCCATTGTTCAGCCTTAATGGTAATTTGGCTGGAATTAATAATGCTAAGTTATCTGGCTATACAAGTTCAGGCTCATCTATTGATGGTATATTTTTCGCGATATCTAATAAGGTTGTAGAAGAAGCAGTTAGTGGCATTGTAGGTATAAATGAATTAATTAATTAAAAAAAGGTTACAAGTCTTGTAGCCTTTTATTTCATTCCGTTTAACATAATCTCTTTAACTAATGCACTTATTTCATTAGTCTTCATTGATTTATATTCTTGATATGGAATCACACGCAATATTATAAATTCAATCTTTGTGGGCTTTAAATGAGGCCATTTTCCAATTGCTCTTGTGTTTTTAAGTACACTTACAACAATAGGGCATTTAGCTCGTAATGCCGTTTTAAAGGCTCCATCCTTAAATTCAAGTAATGATCCTTCCTCACCCTTGTTTCTTGTCCCTTCAGGATATACTCCAATTGAGAGCTGCTCCTCCTTCATAAGTCTTGTAGCTTCTTTAATTACCTCTACAGCCTGAAGAGGATCATCTCTATCTAGTGCAAGATAACAGGATCTGTGCATATATCTTCCGGCAAAAGGAGCTTTTAAATTCTCTTTTTTAGTAATCCATGCCATTTTCCTTGGCTTAAGCACATGCACTGAAATCATTGGATCTAATCCATGGCGATGATTTTGAACAAAGAAAAATGGTTCATCTGGAAGAAGTTCTTTCCCTTTTACTTTAATTCTCATATTCATAACTCTTGTTACAAAAGACATAACCATTTCCATCAAATAACGGTATAGTCGGTTAGGTTTTTTGTATTCTTTATTCAAATTGACTGTTTTTCCTAACAATGCAAATATCGCTGCGAATATTAAGAAATAAATAATAAAGAATGCAATAACCAATAAAATATAATAAATAATATATACTGGACCATCATACTTTAGCCAGAATGTAGCACTTAGTGCGGTTGATATAGCTGAAAGTATAATGAGGATTAACTCTAACATAAAAAACACCTCAATGTAATTATTATTATAAACTAATAATGTCATAATTGAAAGAAAAAAGAAGAAAATATTTTACTATTATATGTATAAGATTGAGCGAAATTTAAAAAAATAATGTTTCTATTTGCAGGTTTTATATTATAATTGTATTGAAAATTAATAATAAAAGGATGAATATGTATGAATTTTTTGGAAGAAAGAATAATAAATGATGGAGTAGTTAAAGCCGGCAATATTTTAAAGGTTGATTCATTTTTGAATCATAAAATCGATATTGAGCTATTAAGGAATATGGCACTTGAATGGCAAAAAAGATATAATGGTTCAAAAATCACTAAAATATTAACAATAGAAGCTTCAGGTATAGCTCTTGCAACAATGACCGCCAATTTGCTTAATGTTCCATTAGTATTTGCTAAAAAAGCAAAAACAGCAAATATAAGTGATAATTTATATAAAGCTACTGTAAAATCGTATACCCATAATAAAACAAATACCATTGTTGTTGAAAAAGATTATATTAATAAAGATGATTGTGTGTTAGTTATTGATGATTTTTTAGCAAATGGAGAAGCTTTAACTGGTTTATTTGAAATATTGCATCAAGCATCCTCAACTATTGTAGGTGCAGGTATAGCGATTGAAAAGGGATTTCAGGATGGTGGAAAAAAGCTACGAGAAATGGGATATAGAATAGAAAGCCTTGCAATTATAGATAAAATGGATGCAAGTAGCGGTAAGATTTATTTTCGATAAATCATAGGATTTAGATTCCAATTTAACATAGTATAAAAAAGTTCAAAAAAGAATGATTTATTAATTGCTATTTTGGATTAAGTAAGTTATAATATGAAAGGTAAGAATTTTAATATAGTCCAGAGAGGCTATGAAATCATTATATTATTTTTTTGTCGTGTTGACACATTTATACATTAAGGATAATCATACTCTTTGGTCAGAACAAGGAGTATTTTTTTATGAAAAATTTGTTTTCTTTAAATGATTTGTCAAATGATGAAATTATGGATATGATTCACGATGCGATTAGATTTAGAAATAAAGAAGAAAAATTTAGTTTAAACGGAAAAATAATCGCTAATTGTTTTTTTGAAAATTCGACACGAACTCAATATTCATTTAATACTGCCGAATTAATGCTAAATGCTAAGGTTATTTCATTTAATCCTCAAGCATCAAGCTTATCAAAGGGGGAGACTTTTTATGATACAATCAAAACCTTTGAATCATTTGGCATAGATGGAATAGTTATTCGTCATAGTCAAAATAGATATTATGATGAGCTTAAGAATATTAAATGTGCGATTATAAATGCTGGTGATGGTACTGGAGATCATCCAAGCCAAAATTTATTGGATTTGTTAACAATTTACGATGAATTTGGACATTTTGATGGTCTTAATGTTTTAATTGTTGGAGATATTGTTCATTCAAGAGTTGCTCATGGTAACGTTAAGATAATGAACAGACTTGGTATGAACTGTAAAATTGCAGGGCCAAAGGAATTTATGGATGATACTGCGCCCGTTGTGGATTTTGATGAAGGGATCAAGGACGCAGATGTTGTAATGATGCTTAGGATTCAAAGAGAAAGAGATGCTCATCTTGAATCATTATCAGATAGTGAATATCTTGAAAAATACGGGTTAAACTCAAAACGAGTAGGAAGAATGAAAAATACTGCAATAATAATGCACCCAGCACCTTTTAATAGAGGCGTTGAGCTTGCAGATGAGGTGGTTGAATGTCCAAAATCAAGAATATTTAAACAAATTGAAAATGGTGTATTTGCTAGATGTGCTATTTTGAAAAGGAGCTTTGAATAATGATTTATACTTTGACAAATGGATTGTGCTATATTGATGGTGTTTTTGTAAAAAAGAACATTACAGTTGAGGATGGAAAGATAGTATTGATTTCCAATGATATAGTAGGCAAAGAGATTAATGTAGATGGATGTATTGTTTCGGGGTCATTTATCGATCCTCACGTTCATATGAGAGAACCGGGTTTTACGCATAAGGCTACAATAAAAACAGAATCTAATGCAGCTGCACATGGAGGCTATACCACTTGCTTTTTAATGCCAAATGTTAAGCCTGTACCTGCTAATAAAGAAGTATTAAATTTGATTAACAATATTATTAAAAATGATTCAAAAATTGATTTACATCAAATTGCATCAATAACTGTCGATCAAACTGGTATAGGTACTAAGTTATCTGATATGGAAGAGATTAAAGATTTATGTGTGGGATACTCTGATGATGGTAATGGTATAGTAGATGCAAACACAATGTATAATGCGATGAAAATTGCGGCTAAATTAAATAAACCAATTATCAGTCATAGTGAGGATAAGTCAATAGTTAATCATGGAGTGGTATGCTTAGGTACATATGGTAGTGAACATAATCTACCGATGATTGACCCAGTATCTGAGGCTGTAGAAGCTCAAAGAAATGCACTTTTAGCATATAAAACAGGATGTCATTTACATATTTGTCATGTATCAAGCATTGATACAGTAGAGTCTTGTAAATTTTATAAGAATAAGGGTGCTAATATCACTATTGAGGTAACTCCACATCAATTAGTTTTTAATGATACTGATATAAAATCAACTAATTATAAAATGAATCCACCTCTTTCAACTAAGGCTACAAGTGAGTATTTATTAAACGCTTTGCTTTGTGGTGACATTGATTGTATCGCAACAGATCATGCTCCTCATTCTAAAGAGGAAAAATCTAAGGATTTCATTAGTGCACCATTTGGAATTACAGGCCTTGAGACCTCATTTCCAATTTTGTATACAAAGCTAGTTAAAGAAAATAAAATGTCCTTAGAGCAGCTTCTTGATTGTTTAAATAAGAGAGTTGCTAAAGCATTTGGTATGAAGGAAAATGTTATCGAACTTGGTGCAAATGCAAATTTGGTAGTTATTGACTTAAATAAGGAATATGAAATAAATGAAGATTTCTTTATGTCAAAAGCCACAAATTCACCATTTGTTGGATGTAAGGTTTATGGAGAAATCAAGAAAACAATATATAAAGGGGATGTCGTTTATGAAAAATAAAAAGCTAGTTTTAAAGGATGGAACAGTATTTGAAGGTGTTAGCTATGCAGCAGATAAGGATTTTATTGGTGAATTAGTATTTAATACATCAATGGTTGGATATCAAGAAATTGCGACTGACCCATCATATAAGGATCAAATTGTTGTAATGACATATCCTCTTATTGGAAATTATGGAGTTAATGCCGATGACCATGAATCAAAAAAATGTCATCTTACGGCAATGATTTGTCACGAATATAACGATTGCCCATCAAATTTCCGTTATACTCAGACATTAAGAGAAATGTTTCTAGATTCTGATTGTGGGCTTTTTGGAGGAATTGATACAAGACAGTTAACAAGAATTATTCGCGATAAGGGGTCACAAATTGGTCTTATTACTGATTTAGATAGACCGATGACAGAATGCTTAGAGATTTTAAATAATTATAAGGAGCCACACAACCAGGTATCACAAGTATCAACTAAACGTAAATTTGTATCACGTGGTTTGTACGCAAAATATCATGTTGTATGTATTGACTTTGGTACAAAGATGAATATTATTAGAAAGCTAAACGAGAAGAAGTGCAATGTTACAGTTTTACCATATAATACAACTGCGGAAGAGGTTTTAGCTTTAAATCCAGATGGATTATTTCTATCAAATGGTCCTGGAGATCCAGAGGATAATTTGCAGGCTATAAATCTTGTAAGAAACCTTAAAGGTAAATTACCAATCTTTGGTATTTGTCTGGGGCATCAAATTATATCTTTAGCATATGGTGCAAAAACATATAAGCTTAAGTTTGGTCATCGTGGTGGAAATCATCCGGTCAAGAATATAGAAACAGGTCATATTGAAATAACAAGTCAAAACCATTCATATGCAGTGCTAGACGAGTCACTTGCAGGTACAGGATTAAGAAAAACTCATATTAACCTATTAGATAATACAATTGAGGGTGTATGTGATGATGAGAATAAAGTATTTTCAGTTCAATATCACCCAGAAAGTGCAGCGGGTCCAGAGGATTCAGAGTACTTATTTGATAAATTTGTATTAAATATGAAAAACTTTAAGGGGGATAAGAAAAATGCCTAAACGTTTAGATATTCATAAAATATTAGTAATAGGCTCTGGACCTATTGTAATTGGTCAAGCAGCCGAATTCGATTATGCTGGTACACAGGCATGTCTTGCTTTAAAGGAAGAAGGATATGAGGTAGTGTTAATTAACTCAAATCCTGCTACAATTATGACCGATAAAATGGTCGCAGATAAAATTTATATGGAGCCACTTGATCTTGAATTTGTATCAAGAATTATAAGATATGAGCGTCCTGATGGAATTGTTTGTACACTAGGTGGTCAAACAGGACTAAATTTAGCTGTGCAACTTGCTAAAAAGGGGATTTTAGAGGAATGTCAGGTTGAGGTTTTAGGTACATCATTTGATGCGATTGAAAAGGCTGAGGACCGCGAATTATTTAAGGAACTTTGCATTAAGATTGGTGAACCTGTTTGTGAATCTGATATTGCTACATCAATTGATCATGCAATTGAGGTTGCAAACAGAATTGGGTATCCTATTATTGTTAGACCAGCATTTACATTAGGTGGTACAGGTGGTGGTTTTGCCGATAATGATGAGGAACTACGTGAGCTTGCGAAATTTGCGTTAAAGCTATCTCCTGTTGGTCAAATTCTGATTGAAAAATCAATTAAAGGATATAAAGAAATTGAATATGAGGTAATGCGTGATGCAAATGACACAGCAATTACTATTTGTAATATGGAAAATATTGATCCAGTTGGTGTTCATACAGGAGATTCAATGGTAGTATGTCCTTCTCAAACATTAACAAATAAAGAGTATCAAATGCTAAGAAATAGTGCATTAAAGATTATTAGAGCGCTAGATATTAAGGGTGGATGTAATGTTCAATTTGCTCTTGATCCTGATTCATTTGATTATTATGTAATTGAGGTTAATCCTCGTGTTAGCCGTTCATCTGCCTTAGCCTCTAAAGCTTCAGGTTATCCAATTGCTCGTGTTTCTGCAAAAATTGCAGTAGGACTTAACCTAGATGAAATTGATATTGCTAACACTAAGGCGTCATTTGAGCCAAGCTTAGACTACGTTGTTACAAAGCTTGCTAGATTCCCATTTGATAAGTTTAAAAATGCCGATAATACACTATCTACGCAAATGAAGGCCACAGGTGAGGTTATGAGTATAGCTCGTACATTTGAGGAGTCTTTACTTAAGGGTGTTAGAAGTCTTGAGACTGGTGTTTGCCACGCATATTTAGCAAAATATGACAGTGCCTCAACTGAAAGCTTGATGGAGGCTATTAAAACTCCAACTGATGAAAGATTATATCAAATTATGGAATTATTAAGAAGAAATGTCTCTATTAATGAAATATTTAATTTAACAAAGATTGATCATTTCTTCTTAACTAAGTTTGAAAATATTGTAAATATGGAGCGAAAGCTTAAGACTAATTCTTTGACTAAGGAGTTATTGTTTGAAGCTAAGAAAATGGGATTTTCAGACAAATTTATTGGTCAAATATATGGCTTTGATGAGATTACAATGACTAAGATGCGTTTTGATATGGGGGTAAGACCTGTATATAAAATGATTGATACATGTGCATCAGAGTTTAGTGCCTATGTACCATATTTTTATTCAACATATGATGAGTACAATGAATCAATATCTACAAATAAGAAAAAGATTATTGTAATTGGTTCAGGTCCAATTAGAATTGGTCAAGGTGTAGAATTTGATTATTCAACAGTGCATGCGATTTGGGCAATTAAAGAAATGGGTTATGAGGCTATTGTAATCAATAATAACCCAGAAACTGTATCAACGGATTATCTAATTTCTGATAAATTGTATTTTGAGCCTCTTACAACTGAGGATGTAATGAATATCATTGAGCTTGAAAATCCATTTGGGGTTATTGTTGAGCTTGGTGGTCAAACTGCAATTAATCTTGCGGATAAGCTAGCTAAGTTTAATGTACCGATGCTTGGTAGTGATAATAATGCAATCGCTAATGCCGAGGATAGAGAGCTATTTAATGAATTATTAATTAAGCTTGGAATTCCAAAGCCTAATGGTGATACTATTATGGATAAGTCTAAGGCATCTTTGGTCGCAAATAGACTTGGATATCCAGTGCTTGTTCGTCCAAGCTATGTACTAGGTGGTCGTGCAATGCAGGTTGTATATGATGAAGTGCAACTTCATAAATATCTTGATAATGCATTTGAAGCATCACCTGGTCAGCCAGTATTAATTGATAAATATATTAAAGGCCGTGAGGTTGAGGTAGATGCGATTTGTGATGGAAGTAGAGTATTTATTCCGGGTATTATGGAGCTGATTGAGGCTACTGGTGTTCACTCAGGAGATTCAATGTCAGTTTATCCACCTATGTCATTAACTGATAAGGTTAAGGAAACTATTACAAAGTATACTATTGCACTAGGTAAAGCAATTGGAATTATTGGTCTATTCAATATTCAATTTATCGTAGATGATAAAGATGATGTATATATTATTGAGGTTAATCCTCGTTCGTCAAGAACTGTTCCTTTCTTATCTAAGGCTTCTAAATATAATTTAGCAAATATAGCTACTAAGGTTATATTAGGCTTGTCTCTTGAATCTCAAGGATATGAGGAAGGACTAGCTCCTGCTCAAAAGATGTATTATGTTAAAACTCCTACATTCTCAAATAATAAGCTAAGAGGATTAGATACGGTTCTTTCTCCTGAAATGAAATCAACAGGAGAGGCTATTGGTTATGATGAATCATTAAATAGAGCCATTTATAAGTCTTTAAAGGCTTCAAATATGCGTGTTGTAAATTATGGTACTGTTTTGGTAACGCTCGCTGATTCAACTAAAGAAGAGGCCTTACCTTTAATTAAGAGATTCTATGAGCTTGGATTTAATATTGAAGCTACAAAAGGTACAGCTAATTTCCTAAAGAATCATGGCATCAAGACAAGAGTTAAGAAAAAAATATCTGAGGGATCTGATGAAATATTAGATTCCCTTAGAAAGGGCCATGTTTCATATGTTGTAAATACATCTGATGGGGTTACTCAAAATAATGATGGATTCATAATTAGACGTGTAGCAGTTGAAAATAATGTAACTGTATTTACATCCTTAGATACATGTAAAGCATTACTTAATGTGTTAGATGAGATTACAATGAAGGTAGGTACAATTTAATGATTGTAAATGACTTAAAGATTATTGAAAATAAGCCTTTGACAAATGATATTTATAAAATGACATTTGAGGGTAATTTAAAAGCTTTACCAGGACAGTTTGTCGATGTTCGAAGTAATGATTCTAGCTTGTTATTAAGA
>CAMEKY010000058.1 GCA_945921565.1 uncultured Clostridium sp.
GCAAAAAAGTACTATTTTAAGTTAATTCATATAACTTTTCATTTAAAAAATATAAGAATTATTATATAATAGTACTAAAAGAAGTGTGAGGTATATATTATGAATTTTAAAGAATATGTAGCGACTGTTCCTAATTTTCCAAAAGAAGGTATTATGTTTAGAGATATCACACCATTAATTAATGATGGAAAGGCTTTTAAGGCTTGTGTTGATGAAATCGCAGAATTTGCAAAGAAAAAGGGCGCGACTGTCATCCTTGGACCAGAGGCTCGTGGCTTTATTTTTGGCTGCCCTGTTGCATATAAGCTTGGGCTTGGGTTTTCACCTGTTAGAAAGCCTGGTAAGCTTCCTCGTGAATACGTAAGTGCATCATATGAGCTAGAATATGGAAAAAATGAGCTTTGCTTATTAAAGGACTCTTTAAAAAAGGGTGATAAGGTATTAATTGTTGATGACCTTCTTGCAACAGGTGGTACAGCAAAAGCTGTTTGTGAGCTTGTTGAGATGCTTGGAGGAGAGGTTGTAGGAATTGCATGTCCTATTGAGCTTCCTCAACTTAAGGGAAGAGAAACATTAAAGGGATATGATGTATTTTCTTTAATGGAATTTGCTGGTGAATAAGATTTAAAATATAGTAGTTGGAGGTGGTTAAGATGTTAGATCATAAAATAGAATATTCATTTGACAAGGTAAAAACGGCAATAAATCAATATATTCATAAAAATGAGGATCTAGCTTTAATTGACCACGCATATGAATATGCAGTTAAGATGCATGAGGGTCAGTTTAGAAAAAGTGGTGAGCCATATATAATTCATCCACTTGCTGTATGTACGATTCTGGCATCACTTCATTGTGGACCAAACACAATTGTGGCTGGTATGCTACATGATGTTGTTGAGGATACTAGTGCAACGCTTGATGATATAAAGGAAATGTTTAATGAAGATGTAGCTTCAATGGTTGATGGAGTTACAAAGGTAACTAAGCTTCAGTTTTCATCACTTAAGGCTCAGCAGGTAACAAATCATCAAAAAATGCTACTTGCGATGGCAAAGGATATTCGTGTCATTATTATTAAGCTTGCGGATAGACTTCATAACATGCGTACTCTTGATTCGATGCCAAATGAAAAGCAAATTAGAATTGCTAATGAAACATTAGAAATTTATGCGCCTCTTGCTTCAAGGCTCGGTATGTTTAAGATTAAAGCTGAACTTGAGGATCGTTCTTTAAGATATCTTGATCCGACTATGTATTTTCAAATTATCAATGTTGTTAAGGAAAGACAAGATAAAAAGAATAACATTATTGACCGTATTACAAAAGAAGTTAATGATATGCTTTTGCAAACTAATGTGGAGTTTCAAATAAAAGGTAGAATAAAAAACACCTATAGTATTTATAAAAAGATGAAAAGTCAAAATAAATCATTTGAAGATATATATGATGTTTATGCAATAAGAGTAATTGTTAAAACGGTTGCGGAATGCTATCAGGTATTAGGTATGATTCATGCGCATTATACACCAATGCAAAAAAGATTTAAGGATTATATCGCAGTTCCTAAATCTAATATGTATCAATCCCTTCATACAACCCTAATTGGACCTGAAGGTCAAACGTTTGAGGTTCAAATTAGAACTGAGGAAATGGATCAAGTCGCAGAATACGGTATTGCTGCTCACTGGGCATATAAAGAGAATGTACAGTATTCTAAGGAAAAAGAGCAATATGAAATAGCTCAAAAGCTAAAATGGTATGCTGATTTACTTGAGGTTTCTGGTGAGGTTGGACAAGAGGATGCATCTGAGCTTGTAGATAGTGTAAAGTCTGATATCTTAGATACGAACGTATATGTGTATACTCCAACAGGCGAGGTTATTGATTTACCTAAGGGCGCAACTCCACTAGATTTTGCATATAAAATCCATACTAATTTAGGTAATAAGACTGTAGGAGCGATAGTAAATAATAAGATTGTTCCATTAACATATGAGCTTAAAACTGCGGATATTGTATCCATTAAAACAAATAAAAATTCATTTGGTCCATCAGAATCATGGCTTAATATTGTAAAAACGTCTCATGCTAAGCATAAAATTAAGTCATTCTTGAATAAACAAAATAGGGATGTAATTATTAATGTTGGTAAGCAAGAACTTGAAAACGAAATGAAGGAACAAAAGCTTACTTTTGATATTAATGATAAATTTGTTAAGGACAATTTTTCTAAAAATAATATTAATACAGTTGAGGACATGTACTTTGAAATAGGCAAATCTTCCTTATCTGCCAAAACTGTTTGCTTAAGAATCCAAGGTACATCAATTTCTTCTGAGGACATTTTGCAAAAGCAGATGGAAAAAACTAGAAAGATTCTTACTACAAATTCAGAAACTGGAGTAGTAGTTGAAGGTCTTCCTAATCCTCAGATTAAGCTTGGTGCATGTTGCTACCCAATTCCAGGCGACCAAATTGTTGGATATATTACAAAGGGTAGTGGAATTGTAGTTCATCATTTGGGATGCAATAATTTAAAAAATTTAGGTAATGAAAGAACAATTCATCTAGATTGGGCTACAAATATTACAAGAAAATATCCAACATGTATTAGAGTTTTAGCAAATCAAAAGGAATCTTTAATTTCAGATCTAATGTCATGCATTAATTCGCTCGGTATGTCAATTGCATCAATTAATGCTGTAAATACGCCTGATTTACAAACTATAGTAAGATTAAAGGTTTTAACATCTAACCTTAATGAATTGAATAATCTAATTGTTAATATGAAAAAGATTGAAGCAGTTCATAATATTGAGAGGGATAATTTATAATGAGAGTTGTAATTCAAAGATCACTTGAAGCTAAATGTATAGTTGATGGTAATATTATAAGTTCAATTGATAAAGGATTTATGATTTTAGTTGGCTTTTCTGTACAAGATAATGAGGAAGTTCTACCAAAAATGGCAAGAAAAGTTGCAAATTTACGTATTTTTGAAGATGAAAATGGAAAGATTAATAAATCACTATATGATGTTGGTGGTAGTATTTTATCTATTTCTCAATTTACATTATATGCTGACCTTTCTCACGGTCATCGTCCTGGCTTTACAAACGCAATGGCAGGAGAAGAAGCTGTTAAGCTATATCACAAATTTAATGAAATCTTAAAAAATGAGTATAAAATTCATGTCTATGAAGGGCAGTTTGGTGCAGATATGAAAATCCAGTTTACAAATGATGGCCCCGTTACTATTTTATTAGATTCATCAAATATATAGGATGGTTTTACCATTCTATTTTTCTACGTATTATATTTTTAATGAAAGGAGTTAATCAATACATTATATAAGATTGATTAAACGTGATTGAATATGAAAATGTTTATGATTTCCCTTGGTTGTGCTAAAAATCAAGTCGATTCAGAAATGATAGTTGGCTTTATGCAACAAGATAAATCAAATATCCTTGTTGATAATCCTGAGGAAGCTGATTTATTGATGGTTAATACATGTGCGTTTATTGAATCTGCTCGTGAGGAGGCTATAAACACAATCTTAGATTTAGCAAGCTATAAAACAAAGGATAAAAAGCTTGTAGTTTTAGGGTGCTTATCACAACGTTATAAGGAAGAACTTATTAATGAGCTTCCAGAGGTTGACTTATTTATATCAATTAAAGATTATGATAAAATTGCAGAATTATTGAACAAGTTATTTGATAAGCAAATATTTAACTCAGAATCTCATTTATCACACCTAAGAAGAACATATAAGACACCAAAGTATATGAGATATATAAGAATTTCTGATGGGTGTTTAAATAGATGTGCATTTTGTGCTATTCCGTTAATTAGAGGACTATTAAAATCTAGGACAATAGAGGATATTAAGGAAGAGGTAGTTCAAGCAGTTAATGATGGTGTTTATGAAATCAATTTAATAAGTCAGGATACTACAAAATATGGATTTGACATATATAAAAAGCTGGCGTTGGTTGATTTACTTAAGGAGCTTGTCAGTATTGAAGGTAATTTTAAGATTCGCCTTTTATATTTATATCCAGATATTGTAACGGATGAATTAATAGATTTTATTAAGAATAATCCTAAGGTTATGCCATATTTTGATATCCCACTTCAGCATTCTGAGGATAGAATACTTAAGCTAATGAAGCGTCGTGGTATGCGTGACTTCTTAGTTGAATTAATTAATAAAATTAGAAAACAAATACCACATGCAGTTTTTAGAACAACTATGATTGTTGGTTTTCCATCTGAAACTGAAGATGATGTGGATTCATTAATTGAATTTATGAAAGAAACAAAATTTGATCGTTTAGGAGCATTTACTTATTCACCTGAGGAAGGGACACTAGGCGCTACATATGATGATCAAATTGAAGAAGAAATAAAACAAGAACGTTATAATCGAGTTATGGATGCTCAATTCTATATTTCTCTTGACCAAAATCGTAAGCAAATTGGAAACACAGTCGAGGTTTTAATTGAGGATTACGATGAGGAGTCATATATGTATATTGGTCGTTCGTACGGTTTTGCACCTGATGATATTGACGGTGCAATTTATGTGGCTGCTACATGTGAGCATAATCCAGGTGATGTTATTAATGTTAAAATTTTAGATGCAGATTCATATACCCTTACAGGTCAAGAGGTTTCCGATGAAGAGAATTAATATTGGATTTAATGCTAAGCTTCATTTAATTAAGCCTTTAGGATTCAAGCTTGATGAGAAGCATTTACAAAGAAGCTGTCTTGATTATTTTGAGTATTTAGATTATGAAGTATATGAGAATTTAGATGATTTCAAACAAAAAAATCCAGTTGGAGAAATATTTTATTTAACAAGATATGGTCATAAATCGCCAAAAGAGATTGATTTTAAAGCAATCCCAAAAGATATACCAATTTATTTAATGTTTGGTCGTGAGTCTACAGGTATTCCATATGATATATACATAATAATTTAGATCATTGCTTTAGAATACCTACAACTGATAAAATTAGATCACTAAATTTATCAAATTGTGCAGCGATTATGTTATATCAAGCCACCTCTATACTTGATGAGGATGAAGAGCTTTTACATCATGAGCCAGAGTGCTTTAAGGGAAAAAATTTTATAGATAATTGGAGTGATTTAAATGAAAAGAAATAAATTAAAAATTTTATTGATACTAGGTATTTCTTCCACACTTGCTTTAAGTTTAGCATCTTGTAATCTATTAAAACAAGGAAGTAGTGGGACTAGCGATATTACAACAAATGTACCAACATTTACAACTAGTTCTTCTGTAAGTATTCCATCTTCTAGTAATAGTACTACTAGTTATCCAACAGATAAAACATCAATTACATTTAACATTTTAGAATTTAACGATGTACATGGTTATATTGAGCAAGATTCAAATAATAAAAGAGGTTTATCAAACGCAGCTAAAATAGTAAATGATATTAGAAATGAAGATAATTTAGACAATACTATCTTAATCGCTAATGGTGACATGTTTCAAGGAACTGCCCTATCACGTGTTAGTGAAGGAAGAGTTATGATTGATGCGATGAATAAAATGGGCTTTGATGCATGTGGAATCGGAAACCACGAATTTGACTGGTATTTATCTTCAATTACTAAGTATTTTGATGGTAATAAGGATAATGGTGAGGCTGATTTCCCATTACTAAATGCTAACATTTATGAAAATGCATCTAATGAGCTAGTTGGATATGATAGTGATTCAATTTGTCCTTCGACTATAGTAGAAAAGGAAGGAGTTAAAATTGGAATTGTATCGATGATTGGAAATGTATATTCATCAATTTGCTACAACATGGTTAAGGATTATCGCTTTGATACCGATTTTCAAACAATTGCTTATAACGAAGGTGTAAAGCTAAAGGAAAAGGGTGCAGATATAATTATTTGCAATATTCATGATGGAGATTCATCTGGAGTTGAGAATTATTTGCCAAATAATCAAATCGCTAATTTAAAATATAATGGTCAATATTTATATGATGCGATGATAAATGGACATACCCATACAAGACAGGATGGAGCAATTACAAGGTCAAATGGTACACAAATGCCTATTATTCAATCAAATGGCTATAGAAGTAATTACATGTATACCTTCGGTAGAATTGATTTAACATATAATTTGAATACTAAAAAGGTTACAACTACTAAAACATCATTTAAATATATAGAAGATGAAAAAGGATATGATCAAGATGTTGAAAATGTTTTAGATTCATATTATGATGCTTCAAAGGATATTTTAACTGAGGTATATTGCCAAACAAATTATATTGATAGATATAATGATAATTTGTATAAATGGGCTGGAAATATTATGAATAAGGCTACTGGCTGTGATGTGGCAATTTCTAATTTAGGTGGAATGAGAGCAAGTGTAAATGCAGGTAGCTTTGACTTTAATAAGATGTATGCTTTAAATCCTTTTGATAATCATTTAATTATTTGCGAGGTAGCAGGAAAGACAATCAAGTCATTTATGAGTAAAAATAGCTCATATGAATTTTGTATAACTACATCTGGAACCTATAATGATTTAGATGATAATACTACATATTCATTAGTTATTACGGATTATGTTTACTTTGGGGCCTTTAGCAATTATAAACCATCATATTATACGGATTCGAATTTAATATTAAGAGATTTAATGATTGAAGATTTAAGGCTAAGAAAAGGAGAAACGTTTAATATAGATACTGATTTTGAAGCTAGAATTACCCAAAAGCTAGAAAGGTAGTTTTAATATGTATTTTGATGATAATACTTTAGAATTTAATAAGGTTTTAAATCTGCTTTTACCATTTTGTCAAACGAATTTAGGCAAGCAAAGAGCATTAGAAATTAAGCCAACTAATGAACTTGATTTAATAAATCAAATGCTTAATGAGGTAGAATGTGCATATGATGCAAGTGTAAAATATGGCGATTTACCTCTTGGTTCATTTAAAGATGTAAAAAATCCTGTAATGCGAGCACAAATTGGGGGAGTATTAAGCCCTGATGAACTTGTAGATATATCTGGTACATTATATTGCGCAAGAAATATTTTGAAGTACTTTCAGGATTTAGGAAATAATAAAATTAATTTCTCAGCTTTAAATGATTATGTTTCTAATATTAAAGCGATTAAAAAGCTAGAAGATGATATAAATAGTATGATTTCACCAGATTTAAGAATTAATGATAATGCATCTATGGAGCTGTTTAAAATAAGAAGAAAGCTCAAAATGGAAGAAACTCATTTAAGAAATTATATGAATTCTATGTTATCATCTAAAGCATCAATGCTTCAGGAGAATCTAATTGCATCTAGAGATGGTCATTTAACATTGCCAGTAAGAGCTGAATATAAAAACCAAATCAAGGGAATTGTAAGAGATTCATCTTCATCAGGAACGACATATTATATTGAACCTGATGAGGCGTATAAAATATCTGTGTTAATCGAGCAAATTAAGGTTGATGAAAAAAACGAAGAACAACAAATTTTAAGGTCTTTATCACTAATTATTGCATCTAACGCTGAACAAATACTATTAAATTTAAAAAATATAGTAGCATTAGATTTAATCTTTGCTAAGGCAAAATATGCACTTAATCATAATATGGTTAAGCCAAATATAAATGATGAAGGTATAATTGATATAAAAGCTGGAGCACATCCATTAATCGATGATTCAATTGTAGTAAAAAATGATGTTAAGCTTGGTATAGATTATGATACTATAATCATTACAGGACCTAACACAGGTGGTAAAACTGTATTATTAAAAATGGTTGGTTTAATTACGCTAATGATGCAATCAGGGATGTTTGTACCTTGTAACGAAGGTACAAAACTAAATGTATTTGATAATATTTTTTCTGACATTGGTGATGAACAATCAATTGAACAATCATTATCAACATTTTCATCACATTTGACGAATATATCAAGAATTATAGATAAGTTTACGTATAATTCATTAGTTCTCCTTGATGAGGTTGGTTCTGGTACTGACCCTAAAGAGGGTGCATCTCTTGCAATTGCTATTATTGATTATTTAACAAAAAAGGGTGGAAGAGTGATTACTACAACTCACTATTCTGATTTAAAAGCCTTTGCCTATGATAATCCAAGAATCATTAATGCTTCTGTTGAATTTCAAGTTGAAACTCTTAAGCCTACATATAAGCTTCAAATTGGGGTTGCCTCCGCATTAATTAATAAAATTGATGAGGAAAATGAAAAAATTAGTGCTATTAAGCAGGACTACATTCATAAAATTAATGAATACAACCAAAAGCTTGCGGAATTAAATAAATCTCGTCATGAGATAGAAGCTAATTATGATAATATTGTTGCTAAGGCTAAAAAGGAGGCTTCTTTGATTCTTGATGAGGCTAAATCAAAATCTGAAGAGATATTAAAGGAACTTAATAAACTTAAGGATGATAAATATTTTGAGGAGCATAAGCTTGCATCTTTGAAGCATGATGTTAGAAATCTTAGTGTAAATGATAAGGAAGAAAAGCTTTTTAATGATAAGATTAATGTTGGTGATTTAGTTTATATTAAGTCATATCAAACAACTGGAGAGGTTAAAAAGATTAAAAACGATAAATATGAGGTTCAATGTGGTCGTTTTACAATGACATTTAATTTAAATGAAATTTCGCTTGAAAGTCATCAGGTTACTAAGCCTAAGAAGGAAGTAAAGAAAAAATCCACTACATTAGTTACTAAAACATCTAGTGCAAAAATGACTCTTGATTTAAGAGGATATCGCTATGAAGAGGTAGCTAGTGCTTTAGATAAGTTTATCGATGATGCATATCTAGCAAATATGCCTTTAGTTTATGTTATTCATGGCTTTGGAACTGGTGCGGTTAGAGATGCAGTATATAAATATTTAAAAAAATCATCATATGTAAAGAGCTATCGATTTGGAGGAGAGGGCGAAGGGCTTAATGGCTGTACGGTTGTATATCTTAAATAAAAGGATGATTTAATGATAGAATATCCAGCTGGTGATTATTTAAATGGTAAAAGCATTGTTCTTTTTTATGCATCCTATCATAGTAATTGTAATATTACCTTAGATGCGTTAAAAAGACTGGAAAAGAAGTATTATAATATTAAATTTATAATGGTTAATACCACAAAATATTATAAGCTTAAGGAAAAGCATAATGTAAAAGCATTACCTGCATTATTATATTTTAAAAATGGTGAGCTTGTTGACTTTATAGGTGGAAGCTTAAACTATAAAATGATTGAAGATATGATATTAAGGAATTAATTATATGAAAATTGGTCTTATTTTATTTGATTATGATGAAAATACAAATTTTGAAGTCTATGACTATTTAATTGGTGTAGATAAAGGAGCATATAATGCTTTTAAGAATGGTATTAAGCTAGATTTAGCTATAGGTGATTTTGATTCGATTACTTTAAATCAATTAACTGAATTGTCACGTTCTGTCAAAATAATAAAATTAAATCCAGTTAAGGATTTAACAGATACAGAAGAAGCCTTAGATTATGCAATGAGTTTATCAAATGATATTACCATTTTAGGTGGAATTGAAGGTGATAGAATTGAGCATTTAATTGCTAATTTAAATCTTTTTAATAAATGTAATCATTTACAAATTATAAATAAATATTCTAAGATTTTTATATTGGATAAATCATATACTATAAAAGACGATGAATATAAGTTTTATTCCTTTTTTTGGTATGAGGGAAGTCCTTGTATCAGCCTAAAGGGGTTTAAATATGAGCTTAATAATTATTTATTAGCACCTCATGATTCATTATGTATATCTAATGAAATTATAGATAATGGATCTATTGATATAAAAAATGGAAAAATACTTGTAATTCAAACTAAAAATGACCAAAACTGACTTGATAATTTAAATATATTGATGTATTATAAATGTGGTGTTGCAATGGGGAGCCTAACGGCTGAGAGGTTATTAAGTTAACGACCCAAGAACCTGATCTAGGTAATGCTAGCGTAGGTATTGGAAACATTATTATATACATTTATTGTTTATAACAATGCTTTTTTTATTCTTCTAGTATATCTAGGAGAATTTTTATTTTATAGGAAGGGAAATATATGAAAAAAAATAAGTTATCAATTAAAGTGCTTGCAGAAGTAGCGATATTTGCAGCATTGGCATTGGCTCTTGATGCAATTCAAGGAGGAATATTCAAGGGTGTATTCACATCAGGTGGTTCAATCGGATTTGGAATGCTACCAATATTAGTAATCGCTTATAGAAGAGGACTAGTTCCAGGAATTTTATGTGGATTTATTGTAAGCTTAGTCCAAATGCTTGGAGGAATTTATGTAATAAATGCTTCATCATTTGAAAATAGCTTTTTACAAACTATGGGACCTTTTTTACAAATAATGCTTGATTACGTTCTTGCATATACAGTTGTTGGCTTTGCAGGTGTATTTGCTAAATCATTTTGGAATTCAACTACAAAGTCTCAAAAGATTGTATTTGTAATATCAGGTACAGTACTAGGTGGTTTATTAAAATATGCATGTCATGTAATTGCTGGTGGTGTGTTCTGGTTAAATATGGGATCAAGCTTTTGGGGTATAGCTGATGATTCATGGATATATTCATTTATATATAATGGAGCATATTGTATTCCAAACATCTTTATTTGTGGTGCAATTATGACATTATTTGCATTATACTATGACAAAATATTATTTCCAGCAGATATTCATGAAATGGCTAAAAAGGAGGCTTAATTAGATGAAAAAGAGTATATTATATACATCGCTTGGTGGCTTTATTGTAATAACATTTTTAATTAAGATTATCCTATCTTTTGCAACATATAATGATGGATTTGGTACAGATATTTCAATAGATGAAGAAGCTTTAATGTTTTTATGTTCTGGTCAATGTATATTAATAGGTGGTATTTGTGGAATATATAATTCTAAATTAGGAAAATCAAATACATTTATTTATATTTTAGCATTTGGTACTGCTGGTGTAATTCTTTTTGGATATTTTATGGGGGCAGGATTTAAGGCTATTGCTAAAGGCAAAGATGGAAGTACTATTTGGTATAATTTTATTATTAGCTTTTTAGGTGGCTTTTTAGCGGCTGGAAGCTTATTATCTTATTTGGATTTTAAAAAAGAGGAAAAATAATTATTTAGATAAAACATTGCACACTGAAGAGGAGTCATATGACTCCTTTTATGTTTACTAAAAATGTTTGCTAGTGTATAATATTAAA
>CAMEKY010000059.1 GCA_945921565.1 uncultured Clostridium sp.
TTAAAGGTAGCAAGCACATCAAAGATAAAGCAATGGATCCTTATTCTCATCCAGTGAGAATAAATGTGATATATTATTTATTTAGAATTTTGCTCTTTGCCGCAATATTTGCGATGGTCATTTTTGATCAATTTGTATATAATGCAGATAGTCCTAAATTCAACGTATGGGCTACATTAATTGGATACAGCATTGTAAAAATTATTTTGATAATAGTTTACCTAGTATTGAAAGGTAAGGTGAGAAATGAATGAAGTCATTGATTCTTGCTAGCTTTTGGTCTAAAATGTTTCCAAAAGGAGCAGATGGAAAATTCCATTTTGGCGATCAAATTTCATCAATGATTAAAGTTACTGTTGTACTTGCTATAGTTATTATTATATTAGGAATTTTGATTCGTAAGGTTGATCCAAAGAAAAAAACACCTCTTTGGTTAACCCCATTCGTAATGATTGTTTCGATTGTAAATAACTTTGTTAAGTCAAACATTGGAAAAAGATGGAAATCGTATGCACCATATATTTTATCGGTTGCCATATATTTATTTGTATTAAATATATCTGCAATTTTCTGTCAAACGACTCCAACATCCTACATTATGATTAATTTAGCGTTTGGTATAATTACCTTCGCTATAATCCAGGTTACTGGAATAAAATCGTTAGGTGTAGTTGGCTATTTTAAAAGCTTTGTTGGTCCAGTATGGTGGCTTGCATTTTTATTCATTCCAATCAATATAATCAGTGAAATTGCATTGCCAATTTCTTTAAGCTTACGTATAACAGGTAACGTATTATCTGGCGGAGTAATATCTAAGCTTATTGTTGGTGTATGTGGATGGTTCTCAATTCCTATTATGCCATTTATAAACGCCTACTTCGATTTGATGTCAGGAGTTATTCAAACTTTAGTATTTGTAATGCTAACAGTTATATTTACATCTATGAAGATAGATGATAGTGAAAAAATTTATATTCAGTAGAAATTAAAGGAGATTAATTATGGAAATTTTAACAACAATTTTAAATGGATTATTAAATGTTATATCATTTTTGGCAGCTCATGAATCAGGAATGCAATTCCTTGGTGCTGGTATCGCTGTATTTACAGGTGTTGGTTCTGGTATTGGTGAAGGTATGGCTGCAGCTAAGGCTGTTGAAGCCGTTGGTCGTCAACCAGAAGCTTCAGGTAAGATTACCGTAACAATGATCATTGGTCAAGCCGTAGCTGAAACAACAGGTCTTTATGGTCTTATCATAGCTATTATGTGCATGTCTAAGTAATTTAGTTAAAAAATAAAATTAAGGAGAAACAAATCATGAACATCTTATCATTAGCGGATGTCCTAGAAGATATTGCTGAATTTGTTGATAAATGCTTAGGACCTCTAGGAAGTGGAGGAACGAAGGATTTGGCAATTTACGTTCGTGATTTCATTATTCAACTTTGCGCAACGATTATTATATTCTTACTTGTGCGTTTCCTTATTTGGAAGCCTATTACTAAAATGCTAGAACAAAAGCGTGATGCTGCTGATAAGGAGCTAGAAGAGGCAAAAGCCAAGAATGAAAGTGCCATTTTACTTGAATCTGAGCTTAAAAAACAACTATCTGAGGCTCAAATAGAGGTTAAGTCCATTTTAGATAATGCTCAAATGGAAGCTAATGCTCGTCGTGAGGAAATAATTAATGATGCAAAAGAGGAAGCTAAGCGTCGCTTAGAAAAGGCTCAAGTTGAAATAGACCAAGAAATTAAGAATAAACAACAAGAAATTCGAGAAATGATTGTGACAACCGCGTTTGCAGCAGCTACAAAAATTCTTGAACATGAGGTTGATAAGGATAAATATATTCAAGTGGTCAATGAAATCATTGAGGGGGCTAATAAATAATGTTTGCTAAAGAATACGCTAAAGCACTTTATGAATTAGCTATATCATCTAAGGCCTTAGAAGAAGTAAAAAACAATTTTGATGCTTTGATTAATGGAATAAAGGAAAATGAGGAATATATGAAGGTCCTTACATATCCTAAAATTAGTAAAGCAAATAAAAAGAAATCGATTTATGAGGTTTGTAAGTCGATGAATAATACATTTATAGATTTTTTATATGTATTAATTGATAACAATCGAATTAATAACATAAAAGAAATCCATGAAGAATTTATAAATATTATTGATCAAAATAATAATGTTGTTTATGCTGAGGTAATAACCGCTTCAGAGCTTAATAAATCACAGCTTGGTTTATTAGCTAACAATTTATCAAAATATTTTTCTAATAAAAAGGTAGTAATTAATGAAGTGATTGATGAATCACTAATTGGTGGAATTAAGGTTTTGGCTGATGGCAAATTAATTGACTTATCTTTAACTAATAGATTAGAAAGTCTTATGAATCAAATTTAATGAAAGGAATAAAGCTTTATGAGCAATATTAATTTATTAGAAATATCAAATTTAATTAAAAAACAAATTGAAGCTTATAAAGAGGATATTAAAACAGAAACCATTGGAACTGTAGTTGAAGTTGGTGATGGTATTGCCATTGTACATGGCCTTGATAAAGCTATGCAATCTGAACTGCTAATTTTTCCAAATGATGTTTACGGAATGGTTCAAAATCTAGAAACAGATTCTGTTGGTGCAATTTTACTTGGTGATTCTTCACTTGTAAAAGAGGGAGATATAGTAAAGTGCACAGGAAAAGTTTTAAATGTTCCTGTTGGTGAAAATTTTATTGGTCGAGTTATCAATCCACTTGGAGCTCCAATTGATGGCCTTGGTCCAATTGAAGCTACTGAATATCGTCCTATTGAGCAAAAAGCAACAGGTGTAATGCAACGTTCAAGCGTAAATACACCACTTCAAACAGGTATCAAGGTTCTTGATGCCTTAGTTCCAATCGGAAGAGGTCAACGTGAATTAATCATCGGAGACCGTCAAACTGGTAAAACAAGTATTGCTGTAGATACTATCATAAATCAAAAAGGTAAAGACGTTATTTGTATCTATGTTGCAATAGGTCAAAAGGAATCTACGGTTAATAATGTATACGAAACACTAAAAAGCTTTGGGGCAATGGATTATTCAATAATTGTAAGTGCATCTGCTTCAAATCCTGGTCCATTATTATATTTAGCACCTTATTCAGGAGTATCAATTGCTGAATACTTTATGTACCAAGGAAAAGATGTATTAATTGTATATGATGATTTGTCTAAGCATGCAGTTGCATATCGTGAAATGTCGCTATTATTACATAGACCTCCAGGACGTGAAGCCTATCCAGGAGATGTATTCTATCTACATTCACGTCTTCTTGAACGCGCAGCTAAATTATCTAAAGAATTAGGTGGTGGCTCAATAACAGCTCTTCCTATAATTGAAACTCAGGCTGGAGATATATCTGCATATATTCCAACTAATGTAATATCTATTACAGATGGTCAGATTTTCTTACAATCAGATTATTTTTACAAAGGAATTAGACCGGCAATTAACGCAGGTCTTTCAGTAAGCCGTGTTGGTGGTGCTGCTCAAACTAAGGCAGTTAAAAAGGTATCAGGTACACTAAGACTTGACCTTGCATCATATCGTGAGCTTGAATCATTTGCTCAATTTGGTTCTGATTTAGATGCTTCTACAAAAGCACGTTTGGAGCGTGGAAAGCGTACAATGGAGGTTCTTAAGCAAGGCCTACACGTTACAATTCCATTCCATCATGAAGCTGTTATTTTATATGCTTTAACTCATGGATATTTAGATAATATAGAAATTAATGATATTGCTAGATTTGAAAATGAGATCTATCATTCTATGGATACTACTCCAAAGGGAATTGAAATAAGTAAAATTATTAAAGAAACTAAAGCTTTACCTGAAGATAGCTTACTTGATGAGTTTATTAAAGCTGAAAAGCATAAATTTATATAGGAGAGTGATGCTAAATGGCTAATTCTCTACATGAGGTAAAGGCTCGCATTGAATCAACAAAATCTACTGCTCAAACAACAAAGACCATGTATATGGTTTCACAGTCTAAGGTAAAAAGAGCAGAAAAAACATATAAAGATTATCAGCCATTTATGAAGAGTATTTCTTCAATGGTTACAAGCATTGTAAAAAAGGCTGAGTTGGATTATTCTCATCCTTTAATGACAAAAAGAGAAGTAAATAAGATATGCTATTTGATTATTACCTCAGACCGTGGTCTTGCTGGTGCTTATAATTCGAATATCTTTAAAGCTTTAGATGCTAAGGTGTTAAATCATAATTCTAAGGATGAATTTGTAGTGGCGACAATAGGTAAAAAAGGGTTTGCATATGTTGAACAAAAGGGTTATCCGCGAATTGAAGACGAACCAACATTTGTTCGTGATGATGTAATGTTCTTAGATGTTGTCCCACTTGCAGAAAAAATAATTAAATCTTATCTTTCAGGTGATATTGACAAATTGGTAATCATATATAATCATTTTGTTAACACCCTACAACAAGAGGTTGCTGAAATGGAAATATTGCCAATTGAATCATTAGATGGTGATGTTTTAGAAACTGATTACATATATGAATCAGGAATTGAAAAAACATTAGATATGATGCTACCAATGTATATTGAGGATATGATATATGGAATTATTTTAGATGCTAAAACATCTGAGCATGCTTCTAGAATGAATTCAATGCGAAGTGCATCTGATAATGCAGATGAGGTAATTGCAAAATTACAATTATTATATAATAGAGCTCGCCAAAATGTGATTACAAGTGAACTAATTGACATTATTGGTGGTGCAAATGCTATAGGAGGTAAAGAATAATGGACGGAAAAATCGTCGAGGTTAAAGGACCCGTTGTAGACGTTAAGTTTGAAGACGGTAATCTTCCTAAAATAAACGATGCCTTAAAAGTAAACATCAGTGCAGCTGATAACAACGGTGTTGAGATAAAATTAACATTAGAAGTAGCACTTCATGTTGGAAACAATGTCGTTCGTTGTATTGCGATGGATTCAACTGATGGACTTGTTAGAGGTATGAGCGTCATTAATACAAATAATCCGATTAGTGTTCCTGTTGGCGAAAAAACATTAGGACGTATGTTTAATGTGTTAGGTGATCCAATTGATGGAGAAGAGATTGATGCTAATGTTAAGAGAATGCCTATTCATCGTGATGCACCAAAACTTGAGAATCTATCAACTAATGTTGAAATATTAGAAACAGGAATTAAGGTAATTGATTTACTTGCTCCTTATATTAAGGGAGGAAAGATTGGATTATTCGGTGGTGCTGGTGTTGGAAAAACAGTATTAATTCAAGAATTGATTCATAACGTTGCTCAAGAGCACGGTGGTATTTCAGTATTTACTGGAGTTGGTGAACGTACTCGTGAAGGAAACGATTTATACCATGAAATGAAGGAATCAGGAGTAATTGCTAAAACTGCAATGTGCTTTGGACAAATGAATGAGCCACCTGGAGCTCGTATGAGAGTTGCCTTAACTGGCCTTACAATGGCAGAGCATTTCCGTGATGAGGAACATCAAGATGTATTGTTATTCATTGATAACATTTTCAGATTTACTCAAGCTGGATCTGAGGTTTCAGCGTTACTTGGTCGTATGCCATCTGCAGTAGGTTATCAACCAACACTTGCTACAGAAATGGGTAAGCTTCAAGAGCGTATAACTTCAACTAAAAGTGGTTCAATCACATCTATTCAAGCAGTATATGTTCCTGCAGATGATTATACAGACCCAGCTCCTGCAACGACATTTGCTCACCTAGATGCTACAACAAATTTATCACGTAAGCTAACAGAGGAGGGTATTTACCCTGCAGTTGATCCGCTTGCATCTACATCTAGAGCACTTTCTCCTGAAATTGTAGGACAGGAGCATTATGATGTTGCTAGACGTGTTCAGCAATTAATTCAAAGATATAACGAATTACTTGATATTATCGCCATATTAGGTATGGATGAATTATCAGAGGATGATAAGCTTGTTGTTAAACGTGCAAGACGTGTTAAGTTATTTTTATCACAAAATATGTTCATTGGAGGACAATTTACAGGAATTCCTGGTTCGTTTGTACCTGTAAAGGAAACAATAAGAGGATTTAAGGAAATTCTTGATGGAGATTGTGACTCAATGCCTGAGGAAGCCTTCCGTCTAGTTGGTACAATTGATGATGCTAGAGCTAAGGCTAAGAAACTTGAAGAGGAAGCATTAGCTAAATAATGAGAATTTGTGTTTCAACTCATCAAGGAAAGCTATATGATGATGAAATAACTTACGCAGTTGTAAAAAACGAAGATGGCGAATTTGCTATAATGAAGGACCATGTTCCTATTGTTTGTGTAATTCCAAGAGGATATGTTAAACTAGTAGTCCCCAACCAAGAATTATTTTTAGCAGTCGTAAATGGAGTATTACAGTTTAACGATAATGTGATAAATGTTATTGCTCAGGGAGCACACATTGGATATTCTAAGGATAGTGCGCAAGAGCATTTGGATACAGTTAGAAACGAACGCCTTGAGCTTAATCGTAAAACAAATGTTGATTTTACCCAAAAGGAAAAGGAAATTCTTGATAATTTACGCAGATCAAAAGCTGGTAGTTTATAAAATAAGAATGGCGATTGCCATTCTTTTTTAAAAGGAGAATAATATGGATATAGCTTTAAAAATTATTTATATTAGTGTATGGTGCATTCTAGCATACATATATTATAAAATATGTCGCGCGATTAAAATAGAAAGGCTATTTGAACAAGGGAAAATTTTTGAAATTAGAATAACATATGTTTTAATAGTTTTTGTATTATCTTTTTTAACTACTGAGGGATTATTCAAGTTAGTTGAAATCCTAGTACCTAATTTTAATTAGTCATTTTTTCCATTTTTTTGTATAATCATTTCTTTTTAGATAATACTAAAATTGAGGTGAATATATGAAAAATAAAATCAAAAACTTTTTAATTGAAAAGAAAGAATTACTTCTATTTGTTGGTATATTAGCTGTTGTTTTCACATCAGTTATGATTATTGCATCTGTAGCATTTAATGGCGATGAATCAAATCCGATTGTAGATCTTGGCGATGATACAACAGAAACACCGATTATCGATCCAACACATGTTGAACCAGAAAGGATTTCATTTGGACTTCCTGTTTCAGATAATGCTAAAATGATTAGATGCTATTACAGCCCAGATAAGTCAGAGGATGCACTTACAACTGCGATAATTTTTAATGATAATACAGCATATGAGTCAACCGGTGTTACTTATGTTAATGGTGATGATTCTAATATTAATGTTTATGCAGTATATGATGGAAGAGTTAGTGGAATATCATCAAGTGATGCATATGGTACGATAGTAGAAATCACTCATCAGGATAATATTGTTACATATTATTCTTCACTGTCATCTTGTAACGTTAAGGTTGATGATGAGGTCAAGAAGGGTGATTTAATTGGTGTTGGTGGTATGAATTTATTTGATCAAGAGGCGTCAAACCATGTAACCTTCGAAATTAAAATAAACGGAACGTATTATGATCCAGAATTAATTTACGATAAAACAATTGATGAGGTATCCAGTATGTTTAATGAGAAATAGCAAGTAGCTATTTCTTTTTCGTATTAAAATGAAAAAAATTCATAAGATATAATAGAGGTGGTTTATCTTATGAATTATGAAGTAAAATGCCGTGTAATAAATATGGCAAAAATGATATTAGATAAAAAAACTACAGTACGAGAGGTCGCAAAAGAAATAGGGTATTCAAAATCGACTGTTCATAAGGACCTAAGAGAAAAGTTGCCGTTAATTGATAAAAATTTATACCATAAGGTGTGTGAGCTCTTAGAATATAATAAAGAGATTAGACATATAAGAGGAGGAGAATCAACTAAGATTCATTATGCTCTATTAAAATTTCCATTTGAGAAATACCAAGGTCCTTTAAAGAAATCTGTCCACAAGCTAAATCCGTAATTTTTTCCGTAAATCCCACTAAAGCCTCTGGTTTAATACCAACCTTGATTTTTACATTATCTAAAAATTCTGTATTAAAGATTTGATAATCCTTTAAATATGTTAATAGGTTATTGTAAGTAGAATATGATACAGTGATTTCAATAGTTTTATAATCCAAATATTCATATATATTAGACTTGTCTAGTGCTTCAGATACACTAGAAGAATAAGCTCTTATTAAACCTCCAGCACCTAATAATATTCCTCCAAAGTATCTTGTCGTAATTGCAAGGATGTTTGTCATCTTTCTTTTTTTTAAAACATCTAGCATTGGCATGCCAGCAGTTTTTTGTGGCTCACCATCATCAGAAGCTTTTTGTATTTCAGCATTATTCCCTAAGATGTATGCATAACAATTATGGGTTGCATCATAGTACTTTTTTCTAATTGATTGTAAGTTTTGGTTTATGTCTTCAATTGTATTAACTCTAAAAAGATGAGTAATAAATATGGATTTATTGATTACTATTTCATTTGATGTTGTTTTTTGAATTGTTTTCATTTCATCACCAAGATGATTATATCATTTACACAAAGTTTGGTAAACGAAAAGAATGTTGAAAATTAGGATTATTAATGATATAATCACAAATAGGGTGATGTTTTATGTCAAAACGTTTAGTATGTACAACCTCAACAGGTTGCCTAGATTATTATAATCATGATTATGATATTCGTACGATTAGAATTAAAATAGATATGGATGGAGAATTACTAGCTGATGGTACAGAGATTAGAGCGGATGAATTTTATACTAAATTAGAAGCAGACAAGCATTTAGTACCTAGAACTAGTCAACCATCAATTGGTGAATTAGTAGAAATTTTTGAAGGATATGCCGATGAAGGATTTGAAGAGGTTATTGTGACTACAATTTCATCTAAGTTATCAGGTACATATAATGGTATTTGTAAAGCTGCTGAGATGGTTGAGGATAGAATTAAAGTTTATCCGGTAGATACAAAAACTGTATGCTATAACGAAGGATATTTTGCACTTACAGCTGCAAGAATGATCAATGAAGGTGCAAGTACTACCGATATATTAAAAAAACTTGAAGAACTAAAGAATAAAAATTTCTTAATGTTTGCTGTTGACTCATTAGAGTGTTTAGTTAAAAATGGAAGACTATCCGGTGCTGCTGGATTCCTTGGCAAATATTTAAAAATTAAACCTCTTTTAGCATTATGTGAAGATGGTACAATTCAAGCAATTGAAAAAATTAGAACTACCAAAAAGGCATTAGAAGCTGTAACTGATAGATTCAAGGATTTTGTTCAGGGTAAGGATTATGAACCATTTATTGTTTATACAGGTCCAGGATTAAGAGACTTCTTTGTTGAAGTCATTAAAGAAAAACTAGGCTTAGAAAATCTACTTGAATTACCTTGCTCGCCAGTTGTTGGATGCCATGTTGGTCCAAACGCAATTGGATTAGGTTGCTTTTTAAAAGATTAATTTAGGGAAGCTATGGGCTTCCTCTTTTTTGAGGTGAAAAAATATGCTTAAGGATTCTGCGTTTAAGGTCTTGGATAAACTTAATAAAAATGGCTTCTTAGCATATATTGTTGGCGGTTATGTTAGAGATTCACTTCTTAATATAGAATCAGATGACATTGATATCACAACGAATGCAACACCTCAAGATCTTAAGCGTATTTTCAATGTTGAAGGTAGTATAGGCGAAAAGTATTTATCTGTTGTAGTGAATCAGGATGAATACTCATTTGAGGTTACGACATTTAGGAAGGATATTTCATACACTAACCATCGCCATCCTGTAACAGAGATTACTGATAAACTTGAGGAGGATTTAATAAGACGTGATTTTACGATCAATGCTCTATTAATGGATTCTGCTGGAAATATATTAGATTATCATAATGGCCTTTTAGATTTAAAAAATAAGCAAATAAGAGCGATTGGAAATCCAAATATAAGATTTGATGAGGATGCATTAAGAATTTTAAGAGCGTGCCATTTTGTAGCTAAATTAGGATTTGACATCGAGCAAAGTACATTTGATGCAATGATTAATAATGCAAAAAATGTATCATTACTTAGTAGTGAAAGAATAATTGATGAATTGAATAAAATAGTAAAAGGAAAGCATTGGCGCAAAGGACTAAAGTATTTATTAGACAGTACTGCTGCAAATTATTTAAATATTGATAAGGCTTTAGCTTTAATTTTAAATAAAAAAGATATCCCAGATTTAGATGTAATTATTGCATTATCTATTTACTATAATAAAAATACTATTTTTGGTTTAGATAATGCAAAGAAAAAGCTTTACTTTAATAGCTTGGAATTAATTGGAAAGGATTTATCTTTACCAAGCATTTTATACTATAATAGTATTGATACTTTAGTTTTAGCTACTAAATTAAATTATTATTTATCCTTATCAAATATTGATGGTGAAAAAATTAGAGCTTTAAAGGAAGCTTTGCCTATTAAAAATCGGAAGGATATATGTATTTCAAAAAGTGAAATAACATGCATCATAAATAAAGAAGATGGTCCTTGGCTTGGAATGCTTTATAAAGAACTAGAGACAAATATCATAAATAGAAACTTAGTAAATAATACTATTGAGATAAAAGAATATATTAGGAGGAAATGTATGGCAGATGTAAAATATTTTACATATTATGGAAAAATAAAAGGAATTAATACTTCTGATGGAATGTATAATCTATTAGTTACATTGCCTAATCAAACAGATATAAATGTTAAAACAGAAGTGCAAAGAGAAGGTCTAAAAATCGGACATATTTATAAAATGAAGATTGGAAGATATAATAATTCTGAAAAAGAGGTTTATTATTTGTTTGAAATCACTAAGGTTTCAGAAATAGAAAATCTAAATGAGGTAGATATGGCATATAGATTGTTTGATTCCTCATGTCCATATACCTTAGAAGACCTAAAAAATAAAATATATGAATATATAGACTTAATTAATAATTCAAATATTAAGAAAATTACTCAAGCTGCACTTAAAGAATATGAAAGATTGTTCTTTATATATCCAGCAGGCCAGAGATTGCACCACAGCTATGTAGGAGGTTTAGCCCATCATACATTAGGTATGCTTGACATAGCTAAAGATTTTAAAAAGAATTTTCCATATTTAAATGAGGATTATCTATATTCAGGAGTAATTCTTCATGATTTAGGTAAAACATTAGAATTTACAGGTGTGGAAAATACCGAATATTCTTTAGAAGGTCAATTG
>CAMEKY010000060.1 GCA_945921565.1 uncultured Clostridium sp.
GCATCAAATGAGATGGATAACTACTTAGAAAGTGTTGAGGCTAAATATAGTCTTGGTATGCAGGTTAATCAGGTTTTAAAGTATATAATTAAGAATAATTCTCAAACTAAGAGTGAATCACTAGCCAGCTTTGGCTATAAGTATTTAGCAGATAAGCTATTAGATATGACAAAGTTTATTAATGATTTGTCTATTGTAAATGATGAAAGATGCTTAAAGGATACAATTGCAAGATTAATTCCTAAACTTTTAAACATATCAAGTGCAACTCTTATTATGGCAAATGATATTGATGAATTTAAAGAGGATGTTATTTCAGAATGTAGCTTTAAGTCGGATAATATGGTTCACTTGGTTGACTTAGATATTCCAAAAAAGCATCGTTCAAATATTACTGATATTATTATTGTTGCACTTAAAAATAGTTTAAATGAGATAATTGGCTATTTAGTTTTAAAATATATTAATGATACTTCTAATAAGACAGAAAGAATAAATTATTTTGGTGGTATTATTAATGAGATTATTACATCTCACCTAATTAATATGTCTAAGTATAATGATGTATTAACTAAATATAATAAGGATCAACTAACGAAGTGCTATAATAGATATGGTTTAAATGAAATATTAAGTAACCATTTTAGCAATAGTAATGAAGAATTGTATTATGTTATGATGGATATTGATTATTTTAAAAAGATAAATGATACCTATGGGCATTCGTGTGGAGATTTAATCCTTGAGCAATTAGGTTTAAAATTGATTAATTATTTTGGCGATAAAAACGTTGCTCGTATTGGTGGAGAAGAGTTTGTTGTACTTGTTAATATACATGAAGATATCGAAAAGATTCTCAATGGATTTATAGATATTATAAACGAGATGACGGTAGTTTATAATGAACATGAGGTTAAGTTTACTTTATCCATTGGTGTATCAAGGATTTCTAGTCCAGTAATTGATGATGCAGCTAGAGAAGCAGATAGAAAACTATATAAGGTTAAAAAGGATGGTAAAAACCATTTCGTATTGTAATAAAAAAACAATTTTCGTTATTTTGAAAATTGTTTTTTATATTTTTCAAGTAATTCTTTAAATCTATTAAAGTGAATGATTTCTCTTTGTCTTAAGAATGACAGTGGTGCAAGTATTTCCTCATCATTAGTTATATCAATTAAGTGTTCATACATTGTTTTAGCCTTTTGTTCGGCTGCAAGATCCTCATATAAATCAGAAATATAGTCACCAGTTGATGCGTAATATGCCACTGTAAATAGATTACCTGCAGTATCGGTTGGTACAAATGAGCATCCATGGTCAACATAATTTCCTAGCAATTTGGATTCTTTAATTTTATCAAGGGGGACACCTCTTGTTAAATCTCTAATCATTGCACTAAGGATTTCGACATGAGCAATTTCTTCCGTTCCTATATCTGTAAGTAGTGCTTTACCTTCAACTGTAGGCATGGTATTTGCTTGATTTAAATATCTTAAAGCAGCACCTAATTCACCGGCATATGAACCTATCGCTGTAACTAAATATTTCGCATAATCTAAATTTGGTTTAGTAATATGGACTGGGTACAAAAGATTTCTTTGATAATTCCACATTATTTATCACCTACCCATGGTAAATCTAAATAGCAGTATTTAGAAAAATCCTTAAGCGGAATATTTGATAAAGTATGGTATTTATCCTCGTAGAATGTAAGAAGATTATAATAGTCTTTTTTAACTTTATTATAGTATTCAAGTAAATCAGAGTCATTTGGATTTATATCAAGCAAATAAGATAAATCGATTAGATTAAATCTATATGCCATTATCAGTGTTAGCATATTTTCTTTCTCGGTTGATTGATTGTTAAATGAAACCTTTTTATATTTATAAAATGAATATTCATCCTTAAATGAATTGCCTAAGGCTAAAGCATTTAAGGGATTTAATATATTATTTGTGTCTATTTTTATCACTCCATAATAGTATATTAATTTAATAATAGTTATGAAATGATAAAAGACCAAAATAAAAAGGAGTACAACTCCTCTTTATTAATTATTCTTCATCAATTGCTCCTACAGGACAAGCAGCTTGGCAAGCTCCACAATCGATACAAACATTTGGATCAATGTGAGATACGTCCTCAAGAGTAATTGCACCTACAGGACACTCGTTTACACAAGCGCCGCAAGCGATACAAGAAGATTCATTTACTTTTCTTGGCATATTCTTTTCCTCCTTGTACACTCATTATATCATTTATCTATTATTTTAGGCAAGAATTTTGCGTGAATATTAGCAAAAAAAATCATAATTTGTTATATAAAATTTCGGATAAAGAAAAAAGTTAGAATTATTAATTCAAATTATGGATAAAACTGCTAAATCTTATTGATATTTTTTTATAAATTTAGTAGAATAAAGAAAGTAAGGAGTTGAAACTATGGTTTGGTGGCAGGTTTTAATCATTTGTGTAATTGTATTACTTGTAGGATTTGTTGCAGGATTTGTTGTAGCTAGAAAGCTATTCAAAAGCCAGCTTAAAAAGAATCCACCAATAAATGAAAAAATGATTCGAGCTATGTTTATGCAAATGGGACGTACTCCATCTGAAAAACAAGTTCGTGCAGTTATGCGTTCAATGGAAGAACAACAATAATAAATTTAAAGCTAAGTTTGTCTTAGTTTTATTTTTTTCTATAAAAAAAGAGGAAATTATTCCTCAATTTTTTTCTTTTTAAAGCAATTTTCAGTTCCGTTTATTAATCTTTTGAAATTTTCTTTATGCTTAAATATTAAAACAAATACTAATATAGTATATAGACCAACTGTAAACCAATCTGGTCTTCCCCATAAGTACTCAAGTAAAGCATTGGTGCCATTATATCCAACAAAGTGAAGTATCCAAACAGTGGCTCCTACGGTTAGTGCTGCAAAAGAACTACATAAGCATACATAACCAGACAGTACAAATACTAGTCCAAACACAATCAAACAGTTAATCCCAGCAATTGGAGTTAATGCCATTACAACCCCAAGGGAAACTGCCACAGCCTTTCCACCTTTAAATTTTAAATAGATAGAGAATAAGTGACCTAATATTGCAGCTAAGCCATAGAAAATATATGGAATCATTGGACTCATAATGTCAAGGGGTTCAAATATGTACTTAACTAATATAATTACAACTGCACCTTTTAGCACATCGAAGAAGAATACAGTGTAACCAACCTTTTTCCCTAAAACCCTAATACAATTAGTAGTTCCAATATTTTTTGAACCATGTTCTCTTACATCAATTCCGGTAATAGTTTTCCCAATAACTAGTCCAAATGGAATTGAACCTAATAGGTAAGAAACAATTAATAAGACAATAGATAGAATTATTGTCGTTGCGTTTATTTGTAAAATCATATTAACAACCTCATCTTTTATTATACACTTAATTTTAACACATTGCAAACGGCTATTTTTAAAATAAACATATTCAGTTAAGAAAAAAGAATATAAATATTGAGAAAAAGCGTGAATTATGATAAAATACGTTTACAAAATGATTTTAGTACAAGGATGTGGAAATATGGCTGAAAAACATTATGATGATGCCGATATTCAGATTTTATCTGGCTTAGACCCAGTAAGAAAAAGACCTGGTATGTATATAGGTTCAACTGATTCACGTGGTCTACATTATTTAATATGGGAGCTTGTTGATAATGCGATTGACGAGGCACTTGCAGGTTATGGTAAGGAAATTAGTGTTGATTTAAATAGTGACGGTTCTGTTACTGTATCAGATCAAGGACGTGGAGTACCTTGTGGCGTTAATAAAGAAACTGGAAAAAGCTCACTTGAGGTTATTTATTCAATATTGCATGCTGGAGGAAAATTTGGCCAAGGTGGAGGTTACAAGGTTTCAGGTGGACTTCATGGTGTTGGTGGTAAGGTTGTTAATGCCCTATCAACCTATTTTGATGTTCAGTCAATGAGAGATGGCCAAATTCATCATATTCAATTTAAGGATGGTGGAAAGAAGGTTATTGATGCTGAGGTTATTGGTAAGACTAATAAGACTGGTACTATTATAACATTTAAACCCGATCCAAAAATCTTTTCAACTGTAATTTTTAATTATGATACTATTAAGGAAAGATTAAGAGAAGGAGCATTCTTAATTAAGGGCTTAAGAATGAATATAAATGATAAAAAGAATAATAAAAAAGAATCTTTTTATTATGAAAAGGGTATTTCTGAATATGTTTCTTTATTAAATGAGAAGAAAAAGCCATTATATGATGTAGCTTATTTTGATCAGGTTTCTGGACCAATTGAGGTTGAGGTTGCGATGCAATTTAACGAGGGATTTGATGAAAATATTGTTTCATTTGCTAATAACGTAAGAACACGTGATGGTGGATCACATGAAATTGGCTTTAAAACAGGATTAACTCGTGCAGTAAATGATTATGCTAGAAAGTTTAATTTAATTAAGGAAAAGGAAGCTAATTTAGAGGGAACTGATATTAGAACGGGCTTAACTGTGATTGTTTCAGTTCGTGTTGAGGAATCAGTTCTTGAATTTGAAGGACAAACAAAGGGTAAGCTTGGTACACCAATTGCTAAAACAATAGTAGATAATATTACCTACGAAAAATATACATATTATTTACATGAGCATGCAGAGGTTGCTAAGTATATTGTAGAGAAGGCTCTTTTAAATAGAAAAGCTCGTGAAGCCTCAAGAAAAGCTAGAGATCAAATCAGACTAGATAAGAAGGACAAGAATGAATTAAACCTATCTGGTAAATTATCACCAGCTCAAGAGAAAAATCCCTTAATCAATGAGTTATTCTTAGTCGAAGGAGATTCAGCGGGTGGTTCGGCAAAAAATGGTCGTGACCGTCGTTTCCAAGCCATTCTTCCACTTCGTGGTAAGGTATTAAATACGGAAAGAGCTAATCAAGAAAATGCTCTTCAAAACCAAGAAATTGCGACTATGATTTACACAATAGGTGCTGATTTTGGTGATAAATTTGACATTAGAAAATGTAATTATAAAAAGGTTGTTATAATGACCGATGCCGATGATGATGGAGCTCATATCCAAATACTATTACTTACATTCTTCTTTAGATATATGCGACCATTAATTGAGGATGGTAGAGTCTATATTGCACTTCCTCCACTATTTAAGGTAACAGTTAAGGGTAAGAATCAAACCGTGAAATATCTTTATTCAACTGATGAGCTTACAGCATATACAAATAAATATCAAAAGGATTCACTTATTATTCAAAGATTTAAGGGACTTGGTGAAATGAATGCTGAGCAGTTGTGGGAAACAACAATGAATCCAGAATCTAGAACATTAATTCAAGTAAAAATAGATGATTTAGATGAAGCAGAATCAGAGGTTAATTTATTAATGGGTGATGACGCGGCTAGACGTCGTACATGGCTTGAAAACCACGTTGCGTTTACACTTGAAGATGATATTCAAATCGATAATTTATAGGAGGTTTTATTATGGCAAAAAAAGATAGTTTAAAAGCAAAGCTTGATATGTTCCAAAATGAAACATTCCAATATGAAAGATTAGAAGATGTTCTTGGTGATCGCTTTGGACGTTACTCAAAGGCTATTATTCAAGAAAGAGCCATTCCCGATGTAAGAGATGGTTTAAAGCCAGTTCAGCGTCGTATATTATATGCGATGAACCATATGAAGATTACATCTACTAGTCAATATAAAAAATCAGCCCGTATTTGTGGTGAAGTAATGGGTAAGTATCACCCTCATGGTGACTCATCTATATACGAAGCTATGGTTCGTATGAGTCAAACTTGGCGTATGTCTGTTCCATTGATTGATATGCAGGGTAATAATGGTTCAATTGATGGTGATGGACCTGCAGCTATGCGTTATACTGAATCAAGATTATCAAAAAATGCCGATTATTTGCTTCAGGATATTGATAAAAATACAGTAGTATTTATGGATAATTTCGATGGGGAGGAAAAGGAACCAACTGTTTTACCAGCTAAATTTCCTAATTTGCTTGTAAATGGTGCGGTTGGTATATCTTCAGGTTATGCGACCTATATCCCCACACATAATCTTGCAGAAACAATCGACGCGACTATTTATAAAATAGATCATCCAAATATGGATATCAATGATTTGCTTCAAATTATGCCTGGCCCAGATTTCCCTACTGGTGGTATTGCAGAAGGTATTAATGGAATTAAGGAGGCATTTTTAACTGGTGCTGGAACAGTTGTAGTTAAATCTAAAATTACATTTGAGGATTTTGGAGATCATCAGCGCCGTATTGTTGTAACTGAAATTCCGTTTGATACTAATAAGCAAAAAACTGTTGAAAGAATTGATCAGCTTCGAATTGACCGTAAGGTTGATGGTATAGCTGAGGTTCGTGATGAATCTGACCGTCAAGGATTAAGAATTGCAATTGACCTAAAAAAAGGTGCAAATGAAACTGCTATTCTAAATTATTTATATAAAAATACCGATTTGCAGGTAAATATTAAATATAATATGGTTGTGATTAGAAACCAACGACCTGAGCGTTTAGGAGTACTTCAAATATTAGATGCATATATAGAGCATCAAAAGGATGTTATAACAAATAGAACTAATTATTTGTTACAAAAAGCTACTGACCGTTTGCATATTGTACTTGGTTTGATTAAAATGGTTTCAATTTTAGATGATGTTATTAAGACAATTAGAGCATCATCAAATAAAGCAGAATCAAAAGAAAATTTAATGAAAAAATTTGATTTTTCTGAACGTCAAGCTGAAGCTATCGTAACAATGCAATTATATCGTTTATCTAATACCGATGTTACAGCTTTATATGAGGAAAAGGCTACTCTTGAGGAGAATATTGCCTTATATAATGAAATTTTAGGATCTGATAAGAAGTTATTAAAGGTTATTAAGAGCGAGCTTGTTGAGATGAAAAAGAACATTGTAACACCTCGTAGAACTGAAATTAGGGCAGAGGTTTCTGATTTATCAATTGATGAACAGGATTTAATTCAAAAGGAACAAGTTCATTTTGTAGCGACAAAAGAAGGTTATTTGAAGCGTGTTTCAATCAAAAACTATAATCTTTCTAAATTGAATACGCTTAAGGAAAAGGATTCTATTATTTTTGAGGGTGATGTTCTAACTACTGATACAATGTTAGGATTTACTAATTTAGGCAATTATGTCTTCATTCCAATATTTAAGGTTGATGAATGTAAGATGAAGGATATTGGTATTTATATTAATAATATTGCACAAGTATCACCTGTTGAAAAACTAATTAAGGTATTCATAATTGATAAATTTGATTCAAATCGTACATTGCTGCTTACTACTAAAAACGGCTTGATTAAGCAAACTATTTTATCGGATTTTGTGGTGTCTAGATATTCAAAGGCAGTAAGAGCTATGAAGCTAGGTACAAATGATGAGTTAGTTTCGGTTGATTTAATCGCAAATCCACTTGAGGTTATTGTAGTAACTAATAATTGTGATGTTCTACGCTTTAGAGCATCAGATGTATCACTTTATGGAACATCAGCTGGTGGTATTAAGGCAATAGCTCTTAAACCTAAGGACTATGTAGTTCAAGCATTCTATGCTAATAAGAATGATGATTTATTAATCTTAACAAATAGAGGATATATAAAGCGTCAAAAGATTGATGAATTAACATTATCTAAACGAGCTAGGAGTGGTCAAGCGGTAATTAAAAAGATTAAGTCTAATCCACATCTAGCAGTTAGTGCAGTTAAGCTTACTGCAAATCAATATAAGGAGAATGTTGATTTGACAATTGTTTACACTAATGGTGTTGATGTAAGAAAGGTATTTGATATAAAGTATACTCAAACAGATGCTGGTACAAATATTTTAGCAGATGGCTTAGGTGAGCCTGAAAGAATGATGATTTGTCCACCAAAGATTTTAGATATAGCTCCAAGTGATGATTATTTGATTGAAAAAGATAATAATATTGATTTTTTCAGTTTTGAAAACATGGAAGAAAAGCCAATCAAGGCTTCAAAATCAAAAAGTATTGAAGATGAACTAGATGAAATACTTAAAAATGAATCTAAATCTAAAGATGAGGATAATATTAAGTTTGAAAAAATTTCCTTATTTGATGATGAGGAATAAAGACTAACAAACACTATAATTATAGGTAAGCTTAATTAAGTTTAGGCTTACCTCTTTGTTTTATATGTATCAAATAAACATATATTATTATGAAAATTATGACATATTTATGTCAAAGAAAGATGATTCTGTTTTGCACATTATTCAATGAAAGATTTAAGAAATAAAAAATATCTGATTTATGTAATGAAAGTAATAAACCATTTTTTATTCCTTAAAATGGATATGATAGTATGGCTTTATGAGTATTAATCCTTAAGAAAAAAGGTGTAATTGCATTATACGATTTAAAAGCCAAATATTATTTATAATTATGAATTTAAGAATAAGCTATTAATGATATTGATTAAAATATTTAACAAATAATCTTTGTAATAAAAAAGCGGCTATTAATTGATTTTTTTGGTTAAATCATGAGAGTTTCAAGAAAGATATCTTTTCTTTAATCTATATTTATGATAGAATCATAAAGGTGGTATTTATGCGTATGGATTTACATAATCACTCAAGGTATTCTGATGGACTATATACTGTAAAAGAAGTGATTGAAATAGCTAAAAAGCAAAATATAGATGTGATGGCTTTAACCGACCACGATAGTGTATTTGGTGTTGATGAGGCATATGATTTAGGTAAAAAAGCTGGCGTAAAGGTATTAAAGGGCCTTGAGCTATCGACATTTTACAAAGGAAATACAGTGCACATTGTTACATTATTTAAAAAGAATATTGTACCTAAGGAAATGTATGATTTTTCCCAAAATATAATTGATGTTAGACATGATCGTTGTATTAAAATGATGGAAAATATTAGGAATATTTATGGGGTTAAAACAGATATGGATTATTTGTTTAAGGACTCAACAATTATCACAAGAGCTAATATGTACCAATGCTTAATTCATTCAAATCCAAATATATCACATGAGGAAGCCCATATGATGGTAAGTGATAAATCACCTGCCTATATTCCTTCAACTAAGCTTGATACCGTATCAGGATTAAAGATGCTAAAAGAATTAGATTGTGTTGCAATTTTAGCACATCCAACACTAATTAAAAGAGAACTTGTTGAAGAAATTGTTAAGCTAGGCTTTGATGGGATTGAGGCTAGATATCCATTAAATAAAGAAAATGATTTTGAATATTTTTCTAATTTAGCAAAGAAATATTCATTGTTTATAAGTGCCGGCTCTGACTTTCATGGTGATGATCGTCACGCAATGATTGGTACTTCAGTTTTAAACGAGGAGGAGTTTAAGCCAATACTAAAAAAACTCGAATTAGGAGATGATTTTTAATGAAAATTAAAAGTGCAGAATTTATTAAAAGTGGAACAAATATGTCGCATATGCTTAGTGATGGACATCCAGAATTTATGTTTTGTGGACGTTCAAATGTTGGTAAATCTAGCTTTATTAATGCACTTGTTAATCGTAAGGCATTGGCTAGAACATCTTCAAACCCAGGTAAAACCCAAACCCTTAATTTGTTTTTAATAAATGAAAGTATTATTTTTGTTGACGTACCAGGCTATGGCTATGCTAAAGTATCTAAATCTATTAGAGAAGCTTTTGAGCCTATGATTAAGTCTTATATCACAAATAGAAATGAATTAAAATGTGCATTTTTATTGGTAGACATGCGACATGAGCCTACAAATCAGGACAAACAAATGCTAGATTTTTTAAGATATTATGATGTTCCTGTATGCATTATTGGCACAAAGCTTGACAAATTAAAGCGTTCTGAAATTGAAAAAAACAAAAAAATTATTAGAAATAAGCTTGTTTTAGGTGTAAATGATCCATTTATTGTTACATCGTCTGAGACTAAACAAGGTATAGAAGATGTGTTAAATTATATTGAAGAGCTAGTGAGTGTGGCAAATTAAATGCTACATTCATTTTTTTTATTTTTTTGCATATGATTTGATAGGTGAGTATATTTGAAGATTAATATTTTAGAGGAAAGATTTAAAGAAGTACCTAATATTTCAGCTGTTAAAACATATATTAAAAGATTTGATAAATATGATACAAAAAAGGATTGCTTAACTGGGACAATTTCAGTCGATTTATCATATTATGATGATTCAATGACTGAAAATTTTCAAACTATTTCTTTAGAATTTGATGTGACGTTAAAGGATGATTTGATCGTAAATAACGTGACATTATTAGATTTAGATTTATGGGTTGTTGACAAAAAGGGGGTAAACATAAAATATAATATTGAAATAGATTATGAGGAGAAGTTTAAGGAAGAAATTGTGGATGCAAGTATTGTAGAAGAAAAGAATGAAATTGTGGAGGAAAAAAATATTAATGAAATAACTGGCAAGAATTATGTAACTGAAAAAACCCAAGAAGAGCTTGTGGTTGAGCAAATGAGTGAAGAAATAAATAAGGAATATGAACAAATGCTTGGGGAAAGTCTAAAAAACAGAAATGAAAATGTAATGATCACCTCTGTTGTTGATAATAACGAAAAAACATTTTTAGATTTATTTAATATGTTTGAGGCACATCATTTAAAAATAACAAAAATTTATGTTAATGATAAAGAAAATATTAGATCAGAATACAATATGTCAGAAGAGGAATTTGCATCGAACTATGACAAGGAAAATAATATTTTAACATTAAAGAGCTATGATTGATGATGTCTTTAATCTTAGGTTTAACAAAACTACAAGTTTAACTGAACGAACATGGATTGCAAGCACTAATAACGATTCATATGTTATAAAGGATGTATCTATCATAGAGTATAGTAATTATTTAAAAATAAAGGATTTGAAACTACCTATTTTAAGACCTATAGAAATTAAAAAGAAAAATAATCACATTTATTTCATGTATGAATATAAAAAAGATTATCAATCAATATATGATAAATACGAAGGAATGCTAAATGCAGTATCTAAGATGGGTGAACTAAC
>CAMEKY010000061.1 GCA_945921565.1 uncultured Clostridium sp.
GAAAGAATATTAGATTCAGTTAATCAAAGATATGTAAACTCAAATATTTACTAAAAACAATCATTATATCAATAAAAAAATATGTTATTATATATAAGTAAAGTGAAAAATAGCAATGCTAAAGAGGAGGAAAATATGATAAAAGTAGGAATATGTGGATATGGAAATTTGGGTAAAGGCGTATTAGCTGCTATAAAAAATAGCAATGATATGGAACTTGTAAAGGTATTTACAAGAAGAGACCCAAAGACAGTAAAGATTGATATTGAAGGTGACTACGTAGCTAGCATAGATGATATCTTATCATACAAGGATAAAATTGATGTGATGATTTTATGTGGTGGTTCTAGAACAGATTTACCTGTTCAAACACCATATTTAGCAAAGCATTTTAATGTTGTAGATTCATTTGATACCCATGCAAATATTCCATCACACTACTGTAATGTTAATACTGCAGCTAAGGAAGGTGGATATATAGGACTAATCTCCACAGGATGGGATCCAGGAATGTTTTCTTTAAATCGTGCAATTATGGAATCAATTTTACCATGTGGTAATGATTATACATTTTGGGGTAAAGGTGTAAGCCAAGGCCATAGTGATGCGATTAGAAGAATTGACGGTGTATTAGATGCAAGACAATATACAATTCCAAAAGAGGAGGCTATAAACCTAGTAAGAGAAGGAGAAAACCCAAAGCTTACTACAAGAGAAAAACATTTAAGAGAATGCTATGTTGTAGCCAAGGAAGGTGCAGATTTGGCTCGCATTGAGTCAGAAATAAAAAATATGACAAATTACTTTAGTGACTATGATACTATTGTACATTTTATTTCGAAAGAAGAATTAAAAGAAAACCATAGCAAATTACCTCATGGTGGTTTTGTTATTAGGAGTGGCAAGACAGGATTTAACTTAGAGAATAAGCATGTTATTGAATATTCACTAAAATTAGATTCAAATCCTGAGTTTACAGCTAGTGTATTAGTTGCTTATGCAAGAGCAGTATATAGACTTCATAAGGAAGGGAATACTGGATGCATGACTGTATTTGATATTGCTCCAAAATATTTATCAACGGTATCATATGAGGAATTGCTAAAGCATACTTTATAATATTAATTATTATTTACAATAATTAGTTTTTTAATACTTAATGTAATTGGCAAATGATTTGAAAGTTTATCGTATAATACTAATACTTACTTGAATAATAGATAATAGGTGGAATGATGAAAAAATATAACTTAAAAACTGCAGTTGCCATGGTTGTAGGTATTATTATTGGCGCAGGAGTATTTTTCAAGTCTGGTTCTATATTGTCATCGACAGGTGGGAATTTGTGGCTTGGGATGCTATCATGGATTATTGGTGGAATGCTTATCATGTCATCAGCATATGCATTTGTGATATTAACAAATGATTTTAAGATAAGTGGAGGTGTAAATGAGTACGCAGGTCAAACAATTGGCAAAAAATATGGATATTTCACAGGCTTTTATATGGCTGTTGTATATTTTCCTTGTATTTGCTCAGTAATAGCTTGGCTATGTGCTAAATATACATTGGTATTATTTGCGGTGAATAGCGATATTTGGATAATTATATTATCATTTTCATATTTAATCTTATTTACACTACTAAATGTACTTGCACCATTGATTTCTGGTAAGCTACAAGTATCAGCTACAATAATTAAATTAATTCCTTTAGCTTTTATTGCAGTTGCAGGAGTAATTTATGGATTGTTTTTTGAAAATGGATATTTAATCTTTAATTTCACTCACGAAACAAGCGAAATAACTACATCAGGTATCTGGCAAGCAATATGCTCAACAGTATTTGCATATGAAGGCTGGATATGTGTTACATCAATAAATAACGAACTAAATGATAGTAAAAGAGATTTTCCAAAAGCAATATTCTTTGGCGCAATTATCTGTATATTAACGTATCTACTATACTATATTGGTCTTGCAGGAACTTATCCAAATGAAGATTTTATTGTAGATAATGATAATACGGTAAAAAAAGCATTTATGTTATTGCTTGGAAAATATGGAGGAACTATATTATATATATTTGTTCTAATTTCCAGCTTTGGATGCTTAAATGGATTATGTATTGCAAACATAAGAGGGTTCCAAAATTTAGCCTCATATAACGAATTTATAGGATCAAAACAAATAAACCATAAAAAAACTAAGAGTGGCTTAAGTTATTATTCGGCGATTCTTGCCTTAGTAATAGCTATCATATGGGGAACATTTTGGTTTTTGTGCATTTATAATGTGATACCTAGAATTATTGATATATCGGAGCTTTCAATATCATTTTTATATGTTTTTTATATTCCTATCTATATTTATATTATGATTAAAAACAAGAATTCGAGCTTTATAAGAAGATATATTATACCTATACTTGCGATAATTGCGTCAATAATTATAATTATTTCAGGAATAATTGCTCATAAGCTAAACTCATTAATATTCTTAATAATATGTGCTCTTTTAATTTTTATAGGTTTCATAATTGAAAAGAGAAAAGATTAACTAAATAAAGTAAAATCGGCCAATAGACCGATTTTATTACTTTTTAAAATATTCATATATATTATTTAAAACTTTTTCGCCTAGTCTAACATATGCTTCATATGTTTTACCACCAGATGAACGATTAATTGTATAGGTATTTTCTAATTCCCAAATTTCATTATTTCCAGCAGTCGCAAGTGTATCTCCAAAGAAAAAGTGATTTTTGTCCTTTAACCAGTTTTTCAAAGCATCTACATCAAAGCCTGGACCAATAGAAGTATTGAACAATATTTTTTTCCCCTGCATTAGTTCAAATTGCTCATTTTGAAGGAGAAGAACATTTTTGTTCAATGCTAAAAAAATAGCTTCACTTTCTTGGCATAGCTTGTTTAATTCTTTATATTTAAAACCAAACTCATCTTCCAAATTGATTTTCCTTGTGCGACTATAGTATGATACATCGGCCTTGAAAAATTTTAATGCTTTTGCAATCAAGGTTCCAGTAGTACCAAGACCGATAATACCACATTTTAAATTAGTAATTTCATGGGCCATATCATCCCACTTATAGCCATTATAGCCTTGTAGGAATCCAACGAGCTCATGAATTACATATTCAACAACTCCCTCATCGCCATAATCTCTAATTCCCTTTACAGTAATCCCTAGCTTATTTGCTGTAAGTATATCTACGTTAGCAGACTTAGATGAATACAATGAACAGCACATGCCAATATATTTTATGTTTTTACAAGTATTTAATACGTATTTACTTATTGTAGATGTATATGAAAGTAGTACAGCATCCGCATCATTAATTCTTTTAATGATTTCATCATCATTTTCAGGAATTGTATCATAATATATTACATCATCTGCAACTTCATTAAGCTTATAAATATGGACTTGCAGCATATTTATTGGTTCTATAATTACTAATTTTTTAAACATACGAATTTTACTCCTTATTGGTATATATTAATTAAATATTATAATTAAAGAATATCAAAGTCAATATTATGAGAAATAATAACATTAAATCACAATATATTATTAAATAATTCAAAATTTATATTATTTTACTATATAAGAGCAAATTGACTCTTATTTTTTTTAAAAAAGTAAAAATAAACATTTAAAAAATAACAAATTTAATGTAAAAAAATTAATTTAATTAATACTATAATTAAAAAAATTAACATTTTATGTTGACAAAATTAATAATAAGTTTAAAATAATAAACAAAGGAGTTGAGAATATGCGTAAAAAGTTAATAGGAAATTGTCCAGTGTGTAACGAACGATTATTTGTAACTGAGATGACATGTAAGGAATGTAAAACCCAAATTAAGGGGGATTTTACCTTATCAAAGTTTGATTATTTATCTCAGGAATTACAAGAGTTTGCGCTTGTGTTTTTAAAAAATGCGGGAAATATTAAGGGGGTTGAAAAAGAACTTAATATTTCATATCCAACGGTAAAAAGAAATCTTGATGAACTGATTAATGCCCTAGGATTTACTAATGTTAGTACAATGCCAGAAGAAAAAATGACAAGACAAGAAATATTAGAAGCCTTAAAGAAAAAGGAAATATCATTTGAAGCCGCAGAGAAGTTATTAAAGGAGATCGAGTAAAATGAGAGATGAATTCTTAGAAGAATTAAAAAAAGAATTAGCAGTAAACAATATTGAAAATAGGGAAGAGATTCTTAAACTATATGAAAAACGATTTGATTTGGGTCATGAAGCAAATATGACTGACGAGGAGATAATTCAAAGCCTCGATTCTATATCAGATATTATTGATAAGTATAAAAAGGCAGATACAAGAGATAATGTTGATGATAAGAATAGATACAATGTATCTTTAGAATTAAGTGTGTTTAGTAATTTTAAGATTTGTAGAACGAATCAAATGGGAATCACCTTTGATTTAGAGGATAAGGCATTAAGCGAAACGGAAATCCTTGTTGATGGCAAAAGTGTATCTTTAAAATCAAAGTCTAAGTTTGGTGGTCATATTAAAGTTAAGAAATCATGTTATGAAGGAACAATGTATATTGGAAATAATGCATATTTTGATAATTTAAGTATTGAAGCTTTTGCATGTGATGTTGATGCTAAATACTTATGTGGCAACAGCTTAAGTATTAATTCATTAAGTGGAGATTTAGATTTAGGTGAACTAAATTTTGATTCCATTAAGCTTAATACTACAAGTGGTGACTTTAATATAAAAAGATTAAATGCTAAAGATACAAATATATCCACTATTTCTGGTGATTATATGATAGATGATATTAATACTTTAGAAGGAAAAATAAAAACAATATCTGGTGATGTTGAAATTGTAAATAGCTCAGATGCAAAATATAATATTTCAACTATTTCTGGGGACGTAATTATTAGAAATGGGGTTAGTTTAAATAATGTTAAAGCTTCTGCTGTTTCTGGAGAAGTTATTGTCGGAAAAGAAAGTGCAGGAGTTAGCATTACTGATCAAATAAATGAAACGTTATCAAAGATAAAGTTTTAAGTATAAATAATGTAGGGAGGGAGCACATATGAAATATTCAATATTTCGTTCAATAGGTAAGCAAATAAAGCTCATTAAAGAAAATAAAATGTCATATGTGTATATATTATGGGCTTTGAAAGCTGTATTTGGAGGAATACTACCAATTACATCAGTATATTTTACCAAATATATTATTGATATTATTGCCAAGGGTGAGGGCCAAAATAAATTAATTTTAACTACGATTATTATATCTATGATTTGTATTATATCCTTTTTTGTTAAAAACATGATATCCGGATTTCTTGAGGCTTGTAGTTTAAAGCTTAGACAAGCTGAGTTTAATCGATGCGCAAGGTTCTACCAAGAAATTGATTATGAGCATATTGAGGATGCTAAATTTCAGGATGAGAATCAACTTGCATGGGAAGCTATTAGCTCAGATGGTAGGGGATTTGAAAGGGTATATATTTTAATTAATGAACTACTTGAAGGGATTGTAAGTATCATATTATTTACGATAATACTATGTCAATTTAATATTCTAGTCGCATCGTTATGTTTAATTAGTACGTTAGTTACGGCATTTATTAATCAAAGAATTGCTAAATTTATGGAAAAGAATCAAGAGCGTCTTGCTCATGCATCTAGACAAAGGAATTATTTTAATTTAGTATGTGGTGACTTTTCATATGGTAAAGATACAAGAGTATTTGATTTAAAGGATACTTTAATGACTAAATACAATGACAAGTCATTAAACTACATAGCTATTATGAAGCTTATTGCAAATAAAAAAATTTTATATGCCTTACTTGGTTTAGTTACATTACTTGTTCAAGATTCATTTGCCTATTATTTTATTATAAAAAGCTATTTTGATGGTGTAATAACATCAATTGGAGATGTGTCTTTATATATTTCCGCAATTGTTTCTTTTACAACTATATTAAGACTGTTTGCGTCTAACTTTACAGATTTAATTAGCCAGTCAAAGCTTGTGGTTGCATATTTTAATTTTATGTTTGCACCAAATTTAATAAATAATAATGGTATTGCTAAAGCTATTGATACGAATCATGCACCCAAAATCGAATTTAAAAATGTTTGGTTTAAATATCCAAATACGGAAAAATGGATATTAAAAGATTTTAATTTTACAATAAATAGTGGAGAGAAACTTGCAATTGTTGGATACAATGGAGCAGGAAAAACAACAATTGTTAAGCTTATAAGTGGATTATTTATGCCGACAAAGGGCGAAATACTTGTTGATGGTATCAAAACATCAGATTATGACAAGGATGAATATACTAAAATGATTAGTACAGTATTCCAAGACTTTAATCTATTTGCATGCAGTATTTTACAAAATGTGATTGGCCAAGATGACTCAAAAGAGGCACGCGATTTTGGTATAGAATGTATTAACCGTGTTGGGTTAAAGGAAAAGGTGTTAAGTCTTCCTTTACAATACGATACGGAGGTTTTTAAAGCTATTGATGAAAATGGCGTTGACCTATCGGGAGGCCAAAAACAAAAGCTTGCAATTGCAAGAGCACTTTATAAGAATGGAAATATTGTTATTTTAGATGAACCAACAAGTGCACTTGATGCTTTAGCTGAGGCTGAAATTTATCAATCTTTTAATGATTTGGTTTTAAATAAAACTGCAATTTATATATCCCACCGTCTATCTTCAACTAAATTCTGTGATAAAATAGCGTTTTTTACGGAAGAGGGTTTAAAGGAGTATGGAACGCATGATGAGTTAATGAACTTACATCAAGGATATTACGAAATGTTTAAAATCCAAGGTCAATATTATCAAGAGGGGAATGATTTAAATGAAAAAGAATAAACATATTTTACTAAAATTTCTCTCATATTCAATTAAATGGCGACCTCAGTATTATATAACTTTGATTTATAATTCTATTATTGCAGCTATAACAACTATTTTTAGTGCTTATACATTATCACTTTTGATTTCGACATTAGAAAAAAGAAATTATAAGAATGCTTTAATTGTTGGCGGCATACTAGTTACAGTTGAGGTTGTATTAACATTATTGAAAAACATTGGTCAAAAATTACTTGATGTTGAGCAAGAGCGGATGCAAGAGGCAGTTGATCATGCTATATGTAGTAAAGTATTATCCCTACAATTTAGATATCTTGAGGATCCATATTATCTAGAACTTAAGAAGAACGCATCAATGGGTGTAAATAATATGGGAGCTATTTATACTCTAATGGATTGCTTTTCCAGAATAATATCAAGCTTGATATCAATTTTAGGATTGATAGGTATAATTTTAACATTTGACTATATAATCGTTTTAATTTTATTAGGGGCTTCAATTCTTAATTTCATTATCATATTGTTATCAATGAAATCAAAAATAAAGTTTTTTAATGAATTATTACCAATAAATTATAAATATGGATATTATTTTGAAAATTTGATGAATGTTGAAAATTGTAAGGATTTAAGATTATATAGTACGGGTAAATTAGTATTAAATCGCTTTTCAAAATATTCAGGACAAGTAAATAAATATTTTATTAAAATGTCAATAAAAATGTCGATTTACGAATGTCTTGTTTCAACTTTAAGATATATTGAAATGGCCTCAATATACATTCTTGCTGGTATAAAAACAATCACTAAGCATTTACCAATATCATCATTTTCACTTGTTGTATCATCATCACTTAGCTTTTCAGATTGTATAACTAATATTATAGAAGCTAGTACAGATTATTTTAGATCAATTGAATATATAAAGCCTGTTATTGAATTGCTAGGCCTAGAGTCACAAGATAATGATGGATTTAGAACTATTGATAATATTGATTCAATCAAATTTGAAAATGTTAGTTTTATGTATCCAAATACAACTAAACTAGTGCTAGATGATGTTTCATTTGAAATAAATAGGAATGAAAAGATATCTATAGTTGGATTAAATGGTGCAGGTAAAACAACGATAGTTAAATTATTGTGTCGCTTATATGAACCAACTAGTGGGAAGATATTTATCAACAATTATCCAATTGAAGAATATGAAATCCATTCATATATAAAACTTGTTAGTGCAGTATTTCAGGATTATAAATTGTTTTCATATTCAATCTTAGATAATATTAGACCAAATATTTCTCTTGATGAAGCGCAAAAGATTACAACTGAGGTTGGAATAATTGATAAAATTGAATCTCTACCATTTGGATTTGATTCGGTTATTGGTAAGGCATATGATAAACAAGGTGTTGAAATGTCTGGTGGTCAAAAACAAAAGATTGCAATTGCCAGAGCATTAGCTAAGAAATCCTCATCATTATTAATAATGGATGAACCAACAAGTGCTTTAGATCCCCTTGCCGAGGCTGATATATATGAAAACTTTAATAATTTGGCTTTAAATAAAACAGCTATTTATATTTCTCATCGTATGTCTTCATCAATATTTTGTGATAAAATTCTGGTTTTAGATAATGGTAAGATTACCGATTTTGATTCACATAAGAATCTGATGAAAAATCATGAGAGCTTGTATTATAAAATGTTTACAACTCAAGCAAAGAATTACAAAATGGATAAAGCAAATGTTTAATAAATACAAAAGCTTTAATAAAAAGTAATCAATAATGACTCAATATGGAGTAAAATTGATTACTTTTTTGCTGAAAAAATATTTTATGCTTATTTTGGAATATATTTTTAAAAGTTACAAAATGTGTATGAAATTAAGATGCTTCGATGGAGATTTTGAATACGATATACTGTAGAGACGGTGACAACACTATCATTGCGAAAGTAAGAATTTTTTATTTGAAATAAATCGACTAAATATTGATTTTTAGTATTTCATTTTATATTTTTCAATAACATCTCAGCTGTTATATCTTCTAATTTAGAAATAGTAAATCTTTTCTTTCCAATACTATTAAATGATGTTCCCATATTATATGTTGTATTATCTATAATGAGATATCTATCATGAAATAAATCAGTATGAATTACGCTAATGTTATTTTTTACTTCACATTTATTTATATATGAAGTAGAAGATGTATATATAGAAACTGGTACAGCAATATTAGATAGCATATCAAGTAAAAACTCATCTGCATAATTATCTATTATTACAATTTGTTTTTTAGCCAGAAAGAATAGTTTAATTAAAAAAGAATATGGTTTTAATATTTCACCCTCAAATACTATTAGGTTATTATCAGCGTAAATAGTTTGTTCAATATTCTTTATTCTATTTTCGATATTAATATAATTAGCTTCTAACTGAAGAATATTAGATTGATATGCTATTATTCTATCATTATTTGAAGCATATCCATTTAATAAATATTGTTTAAGGATAGAATTGGCCCATTTCCTAAATATTATGCCCCTTTTGGATTTTACTCTATAGCCAACGGAAATAATCATATCTAAATTGTAAATTTTAGTCTTATATTTTTTACCGTCAGACGCAGTAATCGAGTATTCCTCGATAACTGAGTTATCCAATTCATTATCTGCGATTATATTCTTAATGTGTAAGCTAATGTTATCTACCGATACACTAAATAATTGTGACATCTGCTTTTGAGTTAACCAAACAGTGTCTTCATCTGGACTAACGTTTACATCTAATGTAAATTCTCCATCTTCAAATTTTATCAATTCATAGTTTTTCTTTTGATTAATCATTATAAATTCCTCCTATTTTTATCAAAAAGAAAAGGTCATCTGCTTTTTTGCAAATGACCTTTAAAATTTTTTTATTAAGTTGTAAGAGTAATTGAATTATCAACATAATTCCCACCAACCTTAATATATGCTTATTATATCAAATTTTATGTTATTTTGGAATATGAAAATTAATCATGTCGATATGTTTCGATGGTATTTTTACACACCAACTTAAATACCGTTGAGAGCGTTAGCTTAAAAAACCACGCGAAAATTTAATGTAAATACATAAACTTAATTATACATAATTAAAACAATATCTATTAAGTCAAAAATAAGTCGATTTAATAGCTTTTCTTCATATATATTTCCTTAAAATAAGCTCTAAATTAAAACCTAATACTCCAGTTATGGTTTGTTGACATATCTTGGGTTACGTAGTAAAGGGTAAAATTTGTTAATTTGTTTAATCGAATGAAATTACAAATAAAAAATCCTAAAATGAACCAAATTAGGAATATATGAAACTTATTTATCAGTGAGAATAAATTCTTGCTGATTTTTTATTAGGACAAAGAGAGACACCCTAGCTCCCGTATAATGTAGTTGTACCAAGTAATTGGAGATTATAATTATAAAAAGGAGATAAGAGTATAATATTATTATTTGTTGAAATTGTGTTTATAGTTGCACTATTATTGCAACGATTTAATAATTGTTGCAAAATATATGCAACGATGAAATAATAATAGTAAAGGAATTTGGTAAAATGCAAAAAGAAAATAAGAAATTGGAATATAATGAAATCATATCAAAAACATACTTAAAAACAGTTAGTGCATTTGCAAATTATAATGATGGTGAAATAGTTTTTGGGGTTACCGATGATTATAAAGTTATTGGGATTGAAAACCCCAATGACGAATGTTTAAATATTGAAAATCAAATTAATGATTCAATAAAACCAAGACCAGACTACACTTTAAAAATAAATGATGATAAAACAATATCTTTATTTGTTAAGCAAGGGAAATCTACTCCATATAAATATAATGGTAAAGTGTATAAGAGAAATGATTCATCAACAGTAGAAGTAGATGAAATTGATGAAAAAAGATTAATTTTATCAGGAATGAATATTTCTTTTGAGGAAATGAATGTAGATGAAGAAAACCTTGAATTTAGTTATTTAAGTGAGAATTTAATTAAAGCGATGGACTTGAGTTCGTTTAGTTTAGACACCTTAAAAAGTTTAAATTTATATAATTCTAAATTTGGATACAACAAT
>CAMEKY010000062.1 GCA_945921565.1 uncultured Clostridium sp.
GAAAAAGAGATATGTTTCCATACCTCTAAATCATAAAGACTTTTTCAGCAGCCTCCACGAAGCCCTTTTTCTTTTTAAAAATCCCCGCATTTGCGAGGATTGTTTTATTATTCAGCATCCTTTTGATGTGCATCAAATTTCTTACGTTCAACAGTATCAAGGATTTTCTTTCTTAAGCGAATATGATTTGGAGTTACCTCTACCAATTCATCATCATTTATAAATTCAAGACATTGTTCTTGTGTCATAATGATAGGTCTTTTTAAAACTACTGTCATATCCTTATTTGAAGAACGAGTATTTGTTTGTTGCTTAGCCTTTACGACATTAACAGCCATATCCATATCACGACCAGTTTGACCTACTATCATACCCTCATAAATCTCTTCACCTGGTTCAATGAACATTTGTCCACGATCCTCAAGCTGTCCTAGAGCATATGCTGTTGATTGACCTTGGGCCATTGAAACTAAAACACCAAATGATCTTTTTGCAACGCTCATAGACTCCATTGGACGATAGTCAATAAATGAGTGAGACATAATTCCATATCCTTTAGTTACTGTCATAAAGTCTGTGTTAAATCCAATTAGTCCACGAGAAGGAATTTCATAAATAACGCGTGCTTGTCCTTCCGTAGTGTTTTCCATATGTTGCATAATACCCTTACGGTTACCTAATAGCTCAATTACTGATCCAATTGCATCTTGAGGTGCATCAATAACTACTTCTTCGTATGGTTCACATGTTACACCATCAATTTCCTTTAAAATAGCCTGTGGTCTTGAGACTTGGAATTCATATCCCTCACGGCGCATATTTTCAATTAAAACTGATAAGTGAAGTTCTCCACGTCCAGCTACTATCCATTCTTCTAAGTTTCCAACACGAGTAACTCTTAGTGAAACGTCCTTTTGGACCTCACGATTCAATCTATCTTCAATCTTTGATGCAGTAACTAATTTACCATCACGTCCACAAAAAGGTGAAGTATTAGTACCAAATGTCATTTGAAGTGTTGGTTCTGTAACATCAATTGGAGGAAGAGGTTCTTCTTCTCCTACAGGACAAATTGTTTCACCTACAGAAATATCAGCTAAACCTGCAACCGCAATGATTTCACCAGCTGATGCTTGTTCAAGCTCAATTCTATCAAGGCCTAAGAATCCAAATAATTTTTGAATCTTAAATTGCTTAACTGTTCCATCAAGTCTACAGCATGATACCGTTTGTCCACTCTTAATTGTACCTCTTACAATACGTCCAATACCAATACGACCTACGAAATCATTATAATCTAGTAAAGCAGGTTGAAATTGAAGAGGACTTTCAGCGTCCATTGAAGGAGCAGGTACATATTTAATTATTGTGTCAAGAAGTGGACCCATACCTGGCTTTTGAGTTGAAACATCTGGCTCAAGTGAGCATGTATTATTAATAGCCGATGTATAGCAAATAGGGAATTCAAGTTGTGAATCGTCAGCGCCTAATTCCATTAATAGCATTAATACTTCATCAATAACCTCAGCAGGTCTTGCACTTGGCTTATCAATTTTATTTATTACAACAATGGGTTTATGGCCAGCTTCTAGTGCCTTTTTTAGAACAAATCTTGTTTGAGGCATTGTTCCTTCATATGCATCTACAACAAGTACAACACCATCAACCATTGACATAATACGCTCAACCTCTCCACCAAAGTCAGCATGTCCTGGTGTATCTAGGATGTTGATTCTTACATTGTTATAATTTATAGCTGTATTCTTCGCAAGAATTGTAATTCCTCTTTCACGCTCAATCGAATTTGAATCCATTACACATGTATCTACAACCTGATTATCTCTAAATGTATGAGAGCTCTTTAAAAGGGAGTCAACAAGTGTAGTTTTACCATGGTCAACGTGGGCGATAATTGCAATATTTCTTATTTCCATAATATTGTCCTTCTTTCTTGTTTTTTACCTTTTTGATTATAGCACATTTTTATATGTACAAGCAATGAAAACGTATTTACAATTCTATTTTTTGTCGATTTTTCTTGAATATATAATTAACGGTGTAATCATCTCATCTAAAGTTAGTCCTGCATGAGTAGCTTTAAATGTTATATCTGACTTAACATACTCAAAATAATATGATGATTTTGCGACTGCGATGTAGTTGCCAAGAAAATCATTAAGACGAGGATGCACTCCATATTTTTTAGTATCTCCTAAAAATCCTTTGCTTAAAAATTCATCCTTCGTATATAAATCATATATATTTTTGAAATACTTATTAAAAAGTATAGGAAATTCTTCCATATACTCATCCTTAATCGTAAAGCACAAGCATCTACCTTCATTTGAGGGAAGCCTTTTTTGCATTTTCATAATATCTTCAAATTCATAAAGCTTTATCGCCTCAACATCCTGATGTCCATGATCGGCTGTAATTATTACTAGCGTATCATCACCAATTTGACTAAGAATATTCTTAAGCGAATTATCTAATGATTTTAATTTTAAAAATGCAGCACTTGAGTGAACTCCATTTATATGGAATGTTGTATCTGGTTCTGTCCAATAAGCGTGGGTAAATGTTTTTTCATCGCTATTTTGAATTTTAATAAAAGTTTTTAACAAATCATTGAAATCTGCAAAACCATTAGGATTAAATGATGGTTCTAAATCATAATACTTAACCCCTAATCTTTTATAATAATCCTCATAAGGTAAATAATTTTTTCTTATATCTACACCAAGACTTTCACCAGTAACGTAATCATTACCATTAAATAGTACGACATTCTTATTTAGTTCTCTAATATAATTTTGCCATCCAAGCCAACCTGTTTCAAGACAGAGCTTAGCATTTGCGGCTACTGGTATTGCACAAGCAGTTGTAGAAGGGTACACTGCACTTAATGATGTAAAAATATTATCATACAAGAAGTCCCCAGGGCTCATTATTTCTTTAATAATATTATACCCTAGGCCATCTAAAATTAAGAATAATATGTGCTTATAATTATTATTTAAGATTTCATCTAAAGGTTTAAACGATTCATAATTAGATGGTTTCCCATAATGTTTCATTATACTTGCAGTTATATTAACCATAGATTTTTTATAATCAGGCATAATTGTTTTTTTGCAAGGATTGTTATTTGGAATAGATATTTCTACTATTTTTTTATTTTCTAGTCTAAATACACCATTTTCATCTACGCCCAAAAATCTATAACCCATATTTTTTATAGTTTGAATGTCATAATATAAGCTATCATATGATTTTAATTCCATTCTTATTTTTTCTTCAGTTTCAAAATAAGATAAAACATCATCTAATAATTCTAACATAATAATCACCATCTTCTATTTTATTGTATATTATTTTTATATATTTTTAAAGATGAAAATAGGAAGGACACTATGTCCCTCCTACCTTAATTATATGCTATAATTCATTAATTATGCTTTATCAAGTTCAATTAATAAAGTCTGAATATATGATGTAGCAGTAAATGTAATTGTATAGGTCTTTCCAGCCTCAACATTAATTACTCTATTCTTTCCATCTCCTCTAGTCCATGTAGCAACAGCATTTTCTCCTTCAGTTACATTGCAATTTATGTAATCAGAATTTGCAGTGAATGTCATTGTTCCACTAGCTGTAGCTGTATAAGTGATTACTGCACCATTATTAATTTGAGTGTCAGGGTTAGCTGTTCTTGGCTCAATCTTTCCTGCTTTACCATCTAAACTTAAATCTCCTAACGTACCTTCAGACCCATTATATGCTTGAGTTAATGTATATACTTGATCATATCCAATAGATTCTGTTCCACCATTGAAATAGTACATTGCCTTTGTTGTAGTTGGAATTGCAGGGCCTTGTAATGTTCCGTCCCACGCAGCATCATAAGTAACCGCACCATTTACAGCTGCAAACATATTAGCAAGTGTATATTTTGCGGCCTCTTCTTCAGTTAAGAACTTACCACCTGTAACAGCCTCAGCAATTGCACCAGCACCTGTACTTCCATATTCGAAGAAACGTGCCTTTGCAGGAGAATCACCATTCATTTCTTCCCAACGAGATTGAGCAGATCCAGGATATTCCATCTTAGAAATATGAGCACCCATTTCACAGTTGATATAAGCAACTTGAGCATCAGTTCTCCATGGACGACCTAATGATACTGAACCTTCTAGAACTCCTTCTTCTGCAGTTAAACGGCAGTTAAGGAATACAAATCCATACTCAACAGTACCAGTTCCAGCTGTACCATTACATCCTTGAGCTGCAGTGATATATCCACCATTTGTTTGGTTTTCACCACGGCATAATGATTTAATTTCACAATCTTTAAATACAGATGTAGAATTAGTACCGAAGATAAAGTCTACAGCTCCTGCGATATAGCATGAATCAAATAATTGACGTCCACTCTTAGTTTCAAGAGTATCTTGGTAACCAAAGAATCCACAGTTTTTGAAGATTGCTTGATCAGCAGAGCATAGCATAGCTAATGCTTGCTTATCAGCTACTGAATTATCATGTAGATAATCGAATGAATTCTCAAACATAATTCCTTCTGCATAGAAGCCTGTAGCAGTTGAAGCTACTGTAACAGTTGCAGAACCATCAGTTCCCCAAGTTCCTGAAAGTGATGGAAGCTTGTGACCAGCTGCTAAGCCATAAGAAATCTTTGTTGATTCTTGACCAGCACCAACTAAGCGAATATTTGGTTGTTTGATTGTAATCTTTTCATTATATGTACCTGCTGCTAAATATACTATAACAGAAGTATCTTTAATTCCTGATGATTCAATATAATCAATTGCATTTTGAAGTGACTTGAATGTAGCTTTATTTTCTACAACTGTACCTTCAACACCAGCATATGAAGCATCTACTGCAACTGATGGATTTTCACCAACTAATGCAGTTGAAATCTTAGTAACTGAATATTGTGCAGTAATAGTATCATTATATTTAACTGTAACAGTTATAACACCATCAACTGGATCAGATGCAGTAATAGTACAAGCAGATGATACATTTTGACGTGATCCATCTGTAAGTACTCCAATAACTACTACCTTAGACTTATCAAATGTTTCGTCTCCAACTAAAATATTATCTAATTCAGTTTCATCAACATAAATACTTTCTACAGTAATATAGTTAATCTTGAAGCTTTGAGAAATTGCATCTCCAACCTTAACTACAACATTGTATTCTCCTGTTTGAGTCTTATCTACTGCAGAAGCATCAACTGTATAATCAGCTGAAGTAATTGCAATTTCAACACCATCAGAGTATTTAGCTTTAACAACTAATCCTGCAGCAGAGAATTCTTCATTTAATAAATATGTAGACTTAACTCCTGATGTAACAAGACTTATTGATTCAATTGTAGCTCCTTCACTTGGATGGTTAGGAGATGTACCCTTAATCTTAACTGTGTCAACATCCCACTCCCAATTAAGATTATCAAATTGTAAAATATATTTATACCATTCTTTTGTTAAAGATGTAGCTTCAATTTGTGTGATTGTACTAGGTAGTGCTTGAGCACCAGCATCAAGTACACATGAAGCATTAACTGCATAGATATTCTCATATGTAGTAGTTTTAGCTGCAGAACCACCACCATCTAGTAATGATGCTTGTTTTGTAGCTCTTAAATTTGCATTTAATAATAGAACATTTTTAAATGATACGTTGGCAGCTGATGCACCATCGAAGAATAATCCTGTCTTGTTTGATGTAGCTGTTACATTAACATCACGCATAATGACATTTTCAAATGATAAGTTTCCACCACGAACACGACCTGCAAGTCCTCCTAATTGACCTCCAGTATTAGATGTAGTGATTGCCATATCAATATTCTTAAATGATGTAGTAGTAGAGTTAACCATATCACCTAATAGTACACCACCATATTTTGCACCTTTAACTGAGCAGCTCATCTTAACTGTAATGTTTTCAAATGAAAGATTAGCATTTTTTGCATCATTTCTTGAAGCACATAGTGCTGCATAGTTTCCATTTGTAGAAACTGAACATGATGTAAATTCAAGATTCTTAAATTGAGTGTTTCCGTTTACTAATCCTGCAACTACTGCAACTGATTCAATTGTACCTGCAGTCACACTAATAGAATCAAAACGAGTGTTCATAATAACTGCATCTTTTAATCCACCAAATAAGAATCCTGTTTTTGCAGTTTCATTGTGAATCGCATAATTCTTTATTGTATGTCCGTTTCCATTAAATACACCTGTATAAACATACGTATTAGAATCTAAGCATGCAATTTCTTGGCCTGTTAAATCGATGTCCGCCATTAATTTTACATTCTTTTGTAATAAACCTGTTTCATCATAGCTTCCACGGATAAATTCAATAAATTCTTCAACTGTTGAAATTTCAATTGTTGATTCATCTAAAAGTTTATCGTAAATAACGTATACATCAGTTTTAGCTTTTTCAACTATAGCATCAATTTCATCATCATTTTTAGATGAAATAACTGATTTTATTGAATTATCTAAAATCTGTTTAACTGCAGCTTTATCTGATTCTGTACCTTCAGCATTTGGATAAAAACTATTACATAAAATACTCAGATTCTTTATCGCATTAATAACATATTGTCTTGACCCCTGCTCAAGTTTTACTTGCAATGATAAATTTTCAATTTGAGTCTCTAATGTAGCAATTTGTGTTTCTAATGCTGTTTTTTGTGCTTCTAATGCAGCCTTCTCAGATTGCAATGTGGCAATTTGAGTATTCTTTTCTGTGATTTGTGCTTCTAATGTAGCCTTTTGAGCTTCTAATTCAGTTTTGTTGCCTTCTAATTCTGCTTTTTGAGCTTCTAATGCAGTCTTTTCAGATTGCAATGTGGCAATTTGAGCGTCCTTTTCTGTGACTTGTGCTTCTAATGCAGTCTTTTCAGATTGAAGTTTATTCTTTGCCTCTGTTAATGTAGAAATTTGATTAGCAATAGATGTATTATTTTCTGTTACCTTTGCACTAATCAATTGATAAACGCTTGCAATACCAGCATTTAGTTTTGACTCAACCTCTGCTTTTGTTGTTGCAGCTGTGATTTGACTCTTAACATCAGACACCTTAGCATCTAATCCGCTAACATCTGTTTTTTGGTATCCTAACACCTCAAGAGTCTTCGCAACATATGAATCTAAGCTTTTGCTTGCTGATTCTTTTGCGTACTCTAAAACAGCTTCTTCGCGAGCCTTATCAATTTCAGCTTGTTGCTCCTCCTTATTATTACAACTTGATAATGTAACAACACTTGTTACACTTAAGCCTAGCAATAAAGCTGAGCTTAAAACTTTTAACCCTTTTCTCATTTTTTTCTCCTTCTTTGCGTATTTTTTCGTTATTGAAAACGCTTACTTGTATTTTAGCATAAAACATTTCATAAAGAAATATCAATTTTATATTTTTCTTAGATTGTTTTTTAATTTTTGTTCTTTTGAACAACTAACATTGCATTTTTTTAGTTTCATTTAATGTATATGTCGAATTTTGGCGATAAAAAACATTCGCACTTTTTTTCAAATGCGAATGAATTTTGTTGCTTTCTATTTAATTAAAACCAACTAAAAGTTCTTCTATTGTTATTACATGTTGGTAATGTTGCGTCGTTAAAGTAACAATTTATACTACGACAGATTAAATCTCTTAAACTACAATCCTGAATTATTTGAACAGGATCAGTATTAATAGCTGCTTGATAGAACTCGATTTGATTACATGAATTTTCTTTTACAGTAATAGTAGCTACATCAAAAACAGCAGTAGGTAGTGTACAAGGTGTAACAGTTAATGTAAATACATTGTTACTTGTTTCATCTAAATTAAAAGTAAACCTGTTGTTGCAACAGCATATATTTCTTTCACTAAAGTCGAAGTCTCTTCCATTACGATTTCTATCTTGACCATCTCTACAGCTGCGATCTTGGTTATTTCCACAACTCATAAAAAAACACTCCTTAATTATATTATAGCAAGTACCTGCTACACTATATATTATGAAGTGTTCTATATTTTGAATAGGGCTTTTATTTCATAGTATGGATTTTCATTGTGTCTGTAATTCCACAGCCAATAATTGAACCACCAATAATAATAACCTTATCCCCTTTAGATACTAAGCCAGTCTCTTCAGTCTTCTTAGCTGCATATAAGAATAGTTCATCTGTTGAAGCCTTCATTTCAGCCTTTACAGGAAATACATTCCATGCAAGTCCAAGCTGTTGATATGCTTTTTCATCTACAGTAATTGCAATAATTGGACAATCAGGACGATATGCTGCAAGCATATTAGCCGTAACCCCATGAATAGTAACACAAACAATTGCTTTTGCACCAATTTGATATGAGCATGCAACTGCACTATTACAAATTGATGATAAAATATCATCACCTAAGTTTAAATTATATTGCTCAAATCTTTCAGGATAGTTGATATTATCCTCAGTACATAATGCGATTTCTGACATTGCGCTTACAGCTTCTACTGGATATTTACCAGCAGCACTTTCTCCTGATAGCATTATACAAGTAGTTCTATCATAAATTGCGTTTGCAACATCTGACACCTCAGCACGTGTTGGTCTTGGATTTTGTTGCATAGAATCTAACATTTGAGTTGCAGTTACAACAATTTTACCCTTACGAAAACACTTAGATATCATATCCTTTTGAACAGCTGGTAGTTGCTTAAATGGAATTTCTACTCCTAAATCACCTCTTGCAACCATTACTCCATCAACAAAGTCAATAATATCATCCATATTGCTAACACCTTCTGTATTTTCAATTTTAGCAATAATCTTAATATGCTTTCCGCCATTTTCATCTAGGAAATTTCTTAAATCAACCATATCTTGTTTGCGTCTTGCAAATGATGCAGCTACAAAATCGACATCATTTTCAATACCAAATAAAATATCTGCTTTATCAACATCAGATAAATATGGCATATCTACTACGACATTCGGAATATTAATTGATTTATGATTTGATAAAACGCCATCGTTTAGCACCTTACATACAACACTTGTACCATCAATTCTAATTACGCTAAGCCCCACATGTCCATCATCTACTAAAATAGTATCGCCTGCTTTAACATATTTTGCTAAGTCAGGGAATGTAAGCCCAATATGGCTTTCATCACCTAATTCATCAAAATTATTAGTTAGTGTAAATGTATCGCCAGAATGAAGTGATACTTTTTTATTTGCAAAATCTCTTAGCCTAATTTCAGGGCCCTTTGTATCAAGCAAAATTGGAAGTGCTCTATCCAACTCTTTTCTTAATTCTTTTACCCTATCTATTCTTATCTTTTGCTCCTCATGAGTTCCATGTGAGAAATTCAATCTGCAGCAATCCATTCCATTTAAAACCATTTCCTTTAATTTTTCATACTCATCAATCGCAGGACCCAATGTACAAATAATTTTTGTTTTTCTCATTAATTTAATACTCCTTCTTGTTATTTCATCTTATTTTATTCAAGCATTATTTTTTATACAATCTTATCCCAACAAGAGCACATCCTTCAAGGTAAGGAATATTCTTAGCTTCTAGATAATCCTTAATCTCTTGACTTTCTGCGCCAGGTTGAATTAAAACTGCCTCAATCTCTTTTTTAGTATTTTTAAGTAGCTCTATACCTTTAATTGGATTAATACACAAGTCAACTACCTCAATATTAAAATCGACCTCATCTAAGGATTTTAATTCCTTACCAACGCAGGCAACCTTATAACCATTACTTAATAACGCTTCTTTAATCTTATAGGCATACTTTTCTTCATTTAAGGTATCCCCAACAATAACAAAATGATCTTTTCTCATAATATCTTGTAAATCCATAATAACCACCACTTATTTTTTATTCTTCCCAATATGATTATACACTATTCGACTAAATAAAAAAAGAAAGACCGAAATCTTCCTATAAAATTCTTATTAAAACCATATAAATTGCGGTTCCAACTAAAATACTCAAGATAACATTTTTACGCCAATAGTGAATAATTGCCGTAAGTGCTATACCTACTATAACAGGTACTACACTATCAAGCTTTAACCATTGTGTATCTCTAATACAGTATATTACAAGCGTTGGCATAATCGCAAATGGTAATACAGTCGAAATATATTTAATTGGCTTTGGTAAATCCTTATGCCCAAATAAGACAAAGGATGATGCTCTAATTGCAAATGTAATAACCGCTACAATAGCTAAAATGGTATAAGCATACGATGTGCTAGCAACTAATATCATTTTTCTTTATCTCCTTTGACTCGATTTTATTCCTAAAGATGAATAAAAAGGTTATAGTTAACACCAAAGATGGCATTATAAAATAATCACCTAAAAACACCAAAAACAAAACTGAAGAGCAGATTGCAATAATTGCTGGAATCTTCGATTTATTGGTTCTAAACTGATCAACTACTATGGTTACAAACAAGGCTACCATAATAAAATCAATTCCTTCAAAATTGAAATCAAGCTTACCAATTAAACTTCCTAAAATACAACCAATAATCCAATAAATATGATTAAAATTATGGACAAAAAAATCATACATATGATTCTTTTTTTTAAACGGAAGTGATGTGGCAACTAAAATTGAATATGTTTCATCGGATAAAGTGTATACATAGTACCATTTCTTATACCATGGTATATCCTTATAATGTTCTGTGAACGATAATCCATAAATGGCATATCTTGCATTTACTACAACCGTCATTAATGCTACAACATAATATGGTGTGGCTGAAGAAATAAAATCAATCATCATAAACTGAAGTGATCCGGCAAAGACAAAAGTCGATGATAAAAAAGAATATAAGATGCCTTGGCCAGTTTGGGATAGAGAAATACCAAAGGCAATACCTAAAAATATATAACTTAATGCAATTGGAATTGTATAATTAATTGCTTTTCTTAAACTATCTTTCATACTATTAAATCCTTTTAATCACAA
>CAMEKY010000063.1 GCA_945921565.1 uncultured Clostridium sp.
TAGAAATCAAAGAATTTTTGTGTATTATTCATAAAATATTCATGACTAACTATTTCTTCTGGCGCTTCCTTATAAATACCTCTTGCGCCTCTGAAATCAGGAATACCAGATGCAACAGATACACCAGCACCACTAAAAAATACTATTCTTTTTGAATTTTTAATGATGTGCATTAGCTCATCTAATTTTTTTGTATCCATGATTAAATTGCCTTAATTTTATTAATTATAATAGATGTAGCATCATTTGCAGTTTGTTCAGACTTTTCTTCTGATGCACGTTCTTTCAATTCAACAATACCTTCGCTTGCTTTTCTACCAACGATTACTGCAAATGGAAGACCAATAAGTTCCCAATCCTTCATCTTAAAGCCTAATCCTTGATCTCTATCATCAAAAATAACCTCAACACCTTGACTTAAAAGATCATTGTAGATTTTTGTGGCAAGCTCTACTTGAGCATCATCCTTCATAGAAACTGGTACAACAACCGCATGATATGGTGCGACACATAGTGGCCATTTAATTCCATGTTCATCATGATATTGTTCAACAATAGCTGACATCGTTCTTGTAACCCCAATTCCGTAGCATCCCATTACCATTGGAACATTTTTACCTTCTTGATTTGTATAAGTACAATTCATAGGAGCAGAATATTTAGTACCAAGCTTAAAGATTTGTCCAACCTCAATACCTCTTTTTAGTTTTAATTTATCCTTCTTACAGCAAGGACAAAGATCACCTTCAACTGCTTTTCTTAAATCTAAAACTATACCATCAAAATCACGGCCATAATTGACATTAATTGCATGATAATCCTTTTTATTAGCTCCAGCTACAGCATTAGTCATTTTAGCAACCTCTGTATCAATATAAACCTTTACCTTTGCATTTTGTGGTCCGACAAAGCCATGAATAGAGCCAATACTCTTTATTTCTTCTTCAGTTGCAAATGTTAAGAATGCCTCAGATGTGTTCATGGCATTAACAAGTTTAATCTCATTAACCTCTCTATCTCCTCTAACACAGGCAATAACAACCTCATTTGCCTCAGTGTCCTTATATACAACAGATTTAATAAACTTAGATGGATCTAGTTTTAAGAAATTAGATATTTCATCAATAGTTCTTTGATTTGGTGTATGAACCTCCTCATATTCCTTCAATTCCTCTGATGCAACGTCTAATGCAACAGCATCTGCCTTCTCAACATCAGCCGCATATCCACAAGACTCACAATATACAACATCTGATTCTCCAGCCTCTGAAAATGCCATAAATTGATGTGAACCATTTCCACCAATCGCACCAGTATCAGCTAGTACTGCACGATAATCAAGTCCCAAACGCGTAAATATTTTAGAATATGTATCATACATAGTATCATATGCTGTATTTAATCCTTCTTCATCCTTATCAAAAGAATATGCATCCTTCATAATAAACTCACGGCCACGCATAGGTCCAAATCTAGGTCTAGCTTCATCACGGTACTTAGTTTGGATTTGATAAATATTCATAGGTAATTGCTTAGGAGACTTAATTAAATCACGAGCAAGAGATGTAAAAATCTCCTCATGTGTTGGACCTAAACAAAACTCTCTATCATGACGATCTGTAAAACGGAATAACTCTGCACCATACTTTGACCATCTGCCTGATTCTTCCCAAAGTTCTTTTGGTTGAACAGCTGATGATAAAATCTCAATAGCACCTGAATTATCCATTTCCTGGCGAATTATAGCTTCTATTTTATTAAGTACTCGCAACCCAAGCGGTAAATAATTATAAACACCCGCTACTAAGTTTTTTATAAATCCACCTCTTAATAATAATTGATGAGATGCAATTTTTGCCTCTTGAGGTGCTTCCTTTAATGTAGATATAAGCATTCTTGATGCTTTCATTGTTAATCACTTCTTCCCTTAATATAACTGTTAAAATTATAACATACATATATTAAAAAAGAAATCATATTTATAAAAAACATAGAATATGAAAGCGTTTTAAGAAAAATGTGCAAAATTTGGGAAATTATGTGAAAATATGTAAAAAAATGAGTTTAAATTATTGATTTGCTCTTAGTTAAGTGCTAAAATTAAATCAAAGAAAGGAGAAAAAAGAAAAATGAATAAGAAAACTTTAAAATTAGTTACTTCTCTAGTAGCAATCGCAATGGGGGTACTAGCAGTTGTAATGATTTTCCTAGACGCAATTAAAATGGAAGCATTTGGAATGTCTGAGGGCTATTCAGGATTAAATGTGGTTTTTGGTAAAAAAGAAGAAGGCGAAGAAATGTTCAAATTTGGAGTTATGCCATTACTTACATATGTTCTTGCATTAGCCGGTGCTGTTGTAGCCGCTGTTAAGTTACTTACTAAGAAGAACGAACTTATATTAAATATTGTTACAGCTGTATTATTCGTAGCTGCTACAGTTTTATTCTTCTTAATGACAAATCATGTTTCTTTACCTGAAGGTATAAAAGAATCATATGATATGATGAAGGAACTTGGATTTGTTAAGCTTGGTGTAGGTTCTATACTTGCTGCAGTTTTCTCAATCCTAGGTGCTGTTGCAGCTGGTGCTGAGATTGCAGTTGACAAGTTAGTTAAAGATCAAGAATAATAATTAATTAGAAGATTCTTAATTGAATCTTCTTTCTTTCGCATCATTATAACATTTTTATATATTTTAATTGTAAATAGTTAGACAGTTATGATAGAATACACATAAGAAAAATAGAAAGGTTGGGCAAAGATAATTATGCATAAGAATATTTTTAAATTAGTTACTACAATTTTAGTTATTGTAATGGGTGTAGCCGCAATTACTATGCTATTCTTAAATTTTACTAAAATATCCATTACATTATCATTTAATGGTGAAACTTCAACTGAAGAATATATACTTAAAGGCTTCAAAGCTGCATTTGGTGATAGTGATTTACTTGGGGAAAATAATGTAGGTACTGCATTTAGTTTTGGTATATTTGCTGCATTTTTCCTATCATTATTAGGGATTATTTTAGCTGCAATTAAATTAGCAGTTAAGAAATATACGCTTGTATTTAATATTTCAATTGCTATTTCATTTGCAGTTGCTACGTTATTATTCTTCTTATCTCCGTTTATGATTTGTTTTACAGATTTGTTCAATTTAGGTATGACAGGTTTAAAACTTTCTGGTTTCACTACTGATATTTCAAAATCATTTGAAATTGGATCAATATTAGCTGGAGTATTATCTATCCTTAGTACTAGCGTAGTACTTTTAGAAATTGTGATTGACAAAAAAGTAAGTGAATAAAAATAATAATTAATTAGAAGGTTCATAATTGAATCTTCTTTTTTTTACTACTAGAATTTTATAACATATTGTTGTATAATTATTATGTTTGAAATACAAATAATATGAATAAGGAGGAAATATTTGTGAGTAACCATAATATTAAGGGTAAAGACGAAATAGGTGTTTTTGCACTTGGTGGACTTGGCGAAGTCGGAAAAAATATGTATTGTATTGAATATTTAAATCAAATATTCATTATCGATTCTGGAATTTTATTCCCTGATGAGCACCTTTTGGGTGTTGATTACGTTATTCCTGATTATCAATATCTAATAGAAAACCAAGAAAAAATTGTGGGTCTTTTTATTACTCACGGTCACGAGGACCATATTGGTGGAATACCTTTTATGCTTAAAAAAGTAAAGGTTCCTAAAATTTATGCAGCCGGAGTTGCCGTAGAGCTAATCAAAAATAAATTAGCGGAGTATAAAGATTTAAATGTGCCACCTATTATCGAATTTAAAGCCAATTATAAATATCAATTTAAGGGTGATGTAGAACTATCATTTATTAGAATGTGTCACTCTATACCAGATAGCTATGCATTCGTATTTAAAACTCCACTGGGAAACATCGTTACAACCGGTGATTTTAAAATAGATTTAACTCCTCTTGGAGCTGGAACTGAATTTGAAAAACTTGCAGCCTTAGGTAATGAAGGAGTTCTTCTTCTAATGGCTGATTCAACAAATGCTACTGTCGAAGGATATACTCAATCCGAAAAAAGAATTGGAGAATCAATTCGTGATTTATTTTCACATATTAATTCAAGAATTATTGTTGCAACATTTGCATCTAATATCTACCGTGTTCAGCAAATTGTTGAGGCGTCTGTTTTATGTAAAAGAAAAATCGCAATTTTTGGACGTTCAATGAAAAAAACTATTGAGGTAGGTCAGCAAGTAGGATATATCAAAGCTCCAAAAGATACATTTATTGAGGAAAATGAACTAAATCATTATAAGCCAAATGAATTAACTTTACTATGTACTGGCTCTCAAGGTGAACCAATGGCCGCATTATCTCGTGTTGCATCAGGTGCACATAGACAAATTAAGCTTATACCAGGTGATACAGTAATATTCTCTTCTTCTCCAATTCCAGGAAATCAAGAAGGAGTAAATAAAACTATTAATCTTCTATTTAAGGCTGGTGCTAATGTAATTACACATTCACCTATCACAGATACTCATACATCTGGGCACGCTGCTCAAGGAGATTTAAAGCTAATTCAAACATTACTAAAGCCTAAATACTTTATGCCTGTTCATGGTGAATATCGTATGCAAAAAGTTCATGCGATGCTTGCTATAGAGTGTGGATGTAAGAGTGAAAATACCTTCATTTTAGAAAATGGTGATGTGCTTGCGCTATCAGAACGTGGTGCAAGAGTATCAGGACATGTTCAAGCTGGAGATATCTATATTGATGGTGACACAATTGGAGACATCGACTCAAGTACTATTAGGGAAAGAAAAACATTATCAGAAGATGGACTATTTTCTATTATATTTACAATTGATACTAAAAAAAGACGTGTCATTCTTGATCCTCAGGTAGTTTCACGTGGCTTTATCTATATGAAGGACAATGAAGCTTTAACAAAGGAATTTGCCAAAAAAGCTAAGGATTACGTAAATAAGCAGTTCGAAGAAAATTCTTCAGTAAACTTATTACAGCTTAAACAAGCATTAATCGAATATGTAAGCAAAATGATTCGTGAAGCTACTGATAGAAATCCAATTGTAATTCCTGTATTCATGCTTGTTCAATCAAAAGGACAAAAAGCACCTACTTCTACAACCAAAAACGTTGAAATTAAAAAAGAAATTAAACCGGTAAAATCAAATCCAGTTAAAACTATTTCATTACCTAAAGAAAAGGATACAGAGGTAGCAAAAACATCTAAACCAAAGCCTAGCAATAAGGTCGTAAATAAAACTCCTCAATCCTCAACTGAAGCTAAAAATACAGTTAAAAATGAAACTGTTAAAAAGAATGTTAATGATATACCTTTAGCTAAAAAAAGGCCACCAATGAAGATGGTAAAAAAAGAAAAATCCGATCTAGTTGGTAAGAAAATTACTAGAAAAATTCAAAAACCAATAAATAAACCAAATACAAATGAATGAATTTGCATTTTATAAGAAGAGAAGTTTCTCTTCTTATTCTTTTTTTGGTATAATAAATACGAGGTGAAAGATTTTGAAACAAGAATTTATAGAATCACATAATTATAAATTAAATATTCATATTTTTGAAGTTGAAAATCCAAAAGCTATTGTGCAGCTAATTCATGGTATGGAGGAGCATCAAGAGCGCTATGAACCATTTGTATCTTTTTTAAATGAAAATGGCTATACAGTAGTAACGTCTAATATGAGAGGACATGGTGATGATGCACCTACACTTGGTTACTTTGCGCCTAAAAATGGATATAAATATTTAGTAGATGACCAAGTAGAAATCAATTCTTATATTAAAAAGAATTATCCAAACTCAAACATATATCTATTTGCCCATTCAATGGGTACAATAATAGCTAGAAATCTATTAATGGAACATTCTTCTTCATTTAATAAAGTTTGCCTATCAGGATTTCCTAATCCAAGCTTTGGAGCATATGCAGGAATTCCTATTGCTAAGCTTATTAGTTTATTCAAAGGTAAAAATAAATATTCAAAATTCGTTGCTAATTTAGCTACAGGTAGATTTAATAAGGCTATTAAAAATCCAAGAACAAGCGTTGATTGGATTTGTTGCAATAATGATGTTGTTGATGCATATATAAAAGATCCATATTGTGGACATGGATTTAAAGTTGGTGCATACATGGATCTATTTTACCTTGTAGTACGTATGAGACACATAAACAATTACAAAAATGTTAAATCTATGCCTATTTTAGCATTAAGAGGTGATCAAGACCCATGTACAGGCTATGATAAAGGTGCAAAGAAATCACTAAGTATATTAGATAAAGCCGGTTTTAAGGATATTAAAGAAATAACATATCCTAACATGCGTCATGAAATCTTAAATGAAACTAATCATAACCAAGTATATCAAGACATTTTAAAGTTTTATAATGACTAAGCAAAAAGAGTGAAAAATCACTCTTTTTTGCTTAAATATTCTATAATTTCTTTCTTAGATTCATCCTTGTTCTCTATTATAAATTCTTTATATATATTTTTATTTAAAAGACAAATCCTGTTTGAAAACGTAGTTGCTTCATCTAAATCATGAGTTACAAATATAGCTCCTTTCGAATTTATTAAATATGGCTTTAATAAATCCATAAGCTTATATTTTAGCATTGTATCAAGTGATGAAAAAGGTTCATCTAAAAGATAAATATCTGCATCATTTAATATTGCTCTAATGATATTAATCCTTTGACGTTCTCCTCCAGATATCTTCTTAGGATACTTATTTTTTAGGTCACTAACCTCAAACTGTGTAAGAAGCTTTAATATTTTCTCATCATTATTATTTATTAATGCTAGATTATCATAGATGTTTAGACTATTTATTAATCTCGGCTCTTGAAACACATAGGACACTTTTAAATTAGATTCTAAAATAGTTCCTTCAAAATCAATAATTTTAGCTATTATTTTTAAAATTGTAGTTTTACCTATTCCAGATGGCCCATAAATACATACTATTTCACCATCGTTTACAGTCAAATTCAAATCATCTAATATTTTTTTACCATCGTATGATTTACTTATGTTTTTAAGGTTAAGCATTTTGATACCTCACTACACGATTTTTAATAAATTTAATAATTCCTTCAAAAATAAAGCCTAAAATAACTGCAACAATCGCGAGGGCAAATAGCTTTTCCGTCTCTAGGTAAATTTTGTCATATTGCATCAAAGTACCAATCGCATCCTTTGATAGTGCCATAGCCTCTGCTGCTATAACAAGCTTTAAATTAAGGCTTATGTTCGATGATATAATATCAAAAATAGACGATATTGATTCTTTGTAATAAATATAAACTTTTTTCTTTTTAGATAAATGATAGATATTTGCCATCTCAAACAAATCCTTGTCAACCATATTAAACGTTGATTTTAATGATTGATAAATTATAGGAAGACTTACAATAAATGCGACTACAACTGGTGTTAAATATGGCTTCATCCATATTATTAAAATTAAAATAATAGCCATTGTTGGAATGCCTCTTATTATTGATATTGTTATTCCAATTACCTGATCAGCTTTTTTAAATTTTAATCCTAAAATTACCAGTAAAAATGCTAAAATGAATGATAGTATAAATGACAAAACACTTCTTAAAATAGTATTAAGTAAAGCGGAGTAAAATGAAGATTTAATAAAATACTTAAATGCTTCTTTAATACAAATAAATGGGTTTGGTAAAATAAGAGAGGTATCAACTAATAACGAAAATAAATACCAAAGTAGAAAAATACAAAAAATTACAATAAAAGGATATAATAAATTAATAATTAGCTTTTTCATCTAAAACTGATAAAAGAAATCATCATTAATATCAATATTAACTAAAGCTTTAACATAGCTTTTTACTGTATCCTTTATGTTTGTTGCCTTTTCTACTCTTATATTTGACCTATTAATTAAATCTAATGTAAAGCTAGTATTTTGAAGTGTTGAATTATACTCCTTATAAACATTACTAAGCTTATCTATATTATTAGTTAAATATTCTGAATTAAGTGTCATTTTATTATATACTTCATTTACTACTTCAGAATTATTTTGAATTAAATCATTCTTTGCGACGAAGCATGCTTGAGGATAGCCGTTTGCTCCTGTAATACTTTTATACATTTCCTGCATATCAAAGCTAATTTCAAGGCCTGAAACCTTTGACAAAGCATTTGAAACAGCAGGTTCACCTAATACTGCATATGCACTTGTTCCTTCTTTTGATGCTAGCGCTAATAATTGGATAATTTCAGATGCATCACCCTTAGAAATAATTGATGTTTTATTTTCGTTTAAATCTGCAGTTTCTTGATATTGAATATTATTGTTAGTAAGTAAATACTTTAGTAAATCTATGGTTGTACCAATCGTTGCATAAATTGGACTATTATACAAGTCTTTTAGGCTACTTCCACCATTTACAGATACAATGTATAGATTACCAAATACATTATTTGAAACCATTTTAATGCCAATGTTCTTTTTATATGCTAATGTCGCAGCGACTGTTGTTGGTAAAATTGCCATATCACAATCATCAAGGGCAACTGAAGATGCTATTTCTGAAGCCTTGACAATATGAATATCATATTCATCACTATATTCACCCAAAATATTAGCACATGCAAGAGCAGGTGTTCCATCTGGCATATAAATACTATATTTTTCTTTTTTATTACAGCTACTCATAAAGAAAATTACTGTAAATATAATACAAAATGTAGCTAATCTTTTAAGAATCTTCATGATAATTCCTCCAAGCTAGTCATTCTTTCCTTCAAGCAATCCACTACAATCTTTAAAAGTAGTGTGAAGTAATTCATGAGCTTTATGTGAGCCTGGAGTAATTAAAAAATCATTGTAAAGCTTAATTATTTCTGGATTTTCATGACAATAACGAAGCTTATTATCCTTTGTATCCTTCAAATACAATCCTTTATTTCGATTTAAACGAGCAGTTTCTATTTCAGGTCTTCTAATTACCTTAGCTTGTCCTCCACCATTTGCACAGCCTCCTGGACATGCCATTACTTCAACGAAGTCTAATTCAATCTCTTTATTTAAAATTTGATCAATTAGCTTCTTGGCCTCTGACATTTGGCTTACAGCTGCCACTTTAATTTTCTTAACCTTTAAATCAACACTTGCAAGTTTTAAATTCTCAATACCTCTTATTGGCTCTAATTCTTCAAGTACATTATCAGGAATATTTTCATTATTTAACATAAAATATGCAGTTCTGATGGCTGCTTGCATAACTCCACCAGTATTACCAAATATCAAACCAGAACTTGAACCTGTTCCAAATAATGAATCAAAGCTTCCATCCTCTAAACTATTAAAATCAATATTAGCATCTTTAATCATTTGAGCAAGCTCTACTGTAGTAATAACTATATCAACATCAGGTGAATTAGTTTTTGCACAATTTAACTCACTTCGCTTAGCTTCTGCCTTTTTAGCAACACATGGTGCAACAGTTACATTAACAATTTTATTAGGATCAATTCCCATTTTATTTGCAAAATATGTTTTAACAATTGCACCCTGCATCGCAATTGGGCTTTTAGCACTTGATAAATTAGGTAATAAAGATGGATAATAGATCTCTGCCATTTTAACCCAAGCTGGACAGCATGATGTAAACATTGGCATATTACTAGAATTATTCCTTAATCTTTCAACAAGTTCAAAAGCCTCTTCCATTATTGTTAAATCAGCTCCACATGTAACATCAAGGACATAATCAGCGCCTAATGCTCTTATTGCACTAATCATTTTTCCTTCCAAAAACTCTCCTCTTGGGAAGCCAAACATATCACCAATACCCACTCTTACAGCAGGTGCTGTATTAAAAACTACAATCTTATCGTTATCATTTAGTGCAGCAATTACCTTACCAATATCATTTACTGGCTTTATTGCATTAAAAGGACATACTTGGATACATCTACCACAATTAATACAGATTGCATTCCCATTGGTTTTTTCTACATCATAAAATCCAAAAACACCCACTTCATTTTGGCATGCTTTTTGGCATAGATGACAATTTTTACATAAACTATCATCTGCTTTAATACTTGGATTATCAACATTTATTAAAACTCTAGCTAATTCATTCATAACCTACACCTCACTACAACATAATAATTATCTAGTAATATTTAACGAAAAAATAGTTTTTAAAGATCTATATTTCGATAAAAATATTATATTTAATATTTCATCAATTTCTACCTCATAGTCAACTTCTGACTTTACATTACAAAACAATTTAAATAATTCCTTAAATCCTTGGACAAATTCTTTATAATAATCCTTTTTTGTCATAGCGTCAATCGATGAAACAAGCATTATAAACGAGCTTATTTTTGGTTGGACTAAATTATTTGTATAATGTATAAAATCATCATATTCCTCAAGAGACATATGATTAGATGAAATTGATTCCCATGTATAATTTTTGTTAGATACACTGTTGATATAATCTAATATATCTTCTTCTATAGTCAATTTTTTTATATATTTAAATTCTAATTCGGATACATCATCATCAATCGCAGCCATATATAAATACAACATTTGAACAAGTATATCAAAAGATTTTAAAGCACTATCTAATGAAACGCTTTTATTTGGCTTTAGATTAAACATTTGTCTAATTTGATTTTCAAGTGATAAATATATTCTCGAAGCATCTGTAAAATTACTTTGTAAATCCTTCATTATATCGCCTCAATTAATTATATCATATTTTTATATTCTAAGCCATTATTTTAAAAATAAATACTCCTTTCAGATAGTTGCTAGTATGTATATCTGAAAGGAGTTTAAATATAATATATAAAAATATAAATACTTTATATGGAAAACATATAATAATTGAAAAGAAATATTAATTTGATAAATTATTTTCAAATTGTTCGATAAGTTTTTGTTGGC
>CAMEKY010000064.1 GCA_945921565.1 uncultured Clostridium sp.
TTTTGAATAATTTAAAAAATAATTATATACATATCTAGTGTGACCAAAAATCTTGGTTAAGGTATCTATTTGTCTTTTATTTGGATATAATCTTATCTTTATCCCTTTTTGCATCCTCTTCACCTTGATTCTTGATATATTTTTTAATATTATCCATAAAGTCATTCTTTATTTCATTAACAAGTATTTTATGTCTATATTTAGTACACCAAACGATATGATAATATAAGTCATAAACATAACCTCTGCAATGTTTTAAAGTATCACATCTTTCAATAATATTTTACCATATTTTATGACATTTACATAGAAAAAAATGAAATTTATATACAAAGTATATAATTTGATAAAATATGATTGACATATGCATATTATAAATATAAATTTATAATTTTTGATAAAAATAAACCGAGCCTAACTCGTAAATGAATAAACGAGTGTGCGGCTCAGCTTCATCAAACATTATTATATTACCACAAAAAATTGATAAATAAAAGTGATTTTAAAAAATTAATTGTAATAGTTATGTTAAGCTAATTATTAAAGTAAATTCATCTATAATATAATCGCCGGTTAGCCAGATGATAAGGAGGATTTCATTATGACTATTATTTTTACAATACCAGTATTCTATATGATTTTTGTTCCAATTGATAAAGCAATTGTAAAATCTAAGGAGAAATAATAAAGATGTTAATCATAGAATTAATTACTATTCTATGGTTAGCATCTTTTTTCATTTGAATATTAAAATCTTTTTAAAAGTCAAATTGATATGACCATTATTATTACTTATTTAATTTTTCAATTACAGTTTTTAGCTTAGCCGCGATTACTTCGCATTCATCCTCGCTTATATTTTTTAAACCAGGATTCATCAAGAATACTCCGCCCCACTCATATTCATCCTTATATTTTGGAACTAAATGGAAATGAAGATGATGACCTGTATCACCATATGCACCATAATTAATCTTATCAGGATTATAAACCTCATGAATAGCCTTAGCTACAGTGTTAATATCCTTAAAATATTGATTTCTTTCCTCATCAGTAAGCTCAATCATTTCAGATACATGTTTCTTATGAGCTACAATTACTCTACCTGGATGTGATTGCTCCTTAAAAACATAAACATTAGATGATTCTAGTTCAATGCAAAAATATCCAAACTTAGCAACTAGCTCACCCTTCATACAATATGCACAATTTTGATCTAACATAGTAAATACCTCCAAAAAATATTATAAATCCTATACTATTCTTGGTCAAGATTTAGAACTGCATTTTCAATGTATTCTTCTTTTCCATTAATGTTGAATGTAACATTTTTACAATAAAACTTGCCACACTTCTTTAATGTATAAGCATTATTTGCTTTTATATATGAATTACTTAAATATAAATTATCAATTGTACTTTCATTTATACCTATAACCTTTAAAGCAGTTTTAGATGAGCTACAATAAATATTATTCATATATATATTCCTAAAGTACGGTATATCCTCTTCTTTTGATGTTATAACATCATCAGACTTTTCATGAGCCATTTTAAACAATGAATAGTCCATATTAAAAATCATAGCTTCATTTAATATATCTGTCATATTAATGTTTTCAATATGAATATCCTCAACAATTCCACCACGACCCAAAGCCGATTTAAAACGAATACCTATATCAGTACCAACAAATGTTGAATTAGTACACCATACGTTTTTTACACCTCTAGACATCTCAGAGCCAATTACAATTCCGCCATGGGCATGATATACCATACAATCATGAATATAAACATTTTTTGTTGGTTTTTTGATTAATCTCGCTTTTTCATTTTTACCAGATTTAATACAAATTCCATCATCACCAACCTCAAAAGTTGAATTCTTAATTTCAACATTTTCACAAGACTCGACATCTATTCCATCGCCATTTTGAGCATAGTACTCATTTTTTACAATTACATTATTCATTGTTAGATGCTTACAAAATAGCGGATGAATATTCCATGCTGGACTATTTGATGAAATAAAGTCCTCAAGTAAAATATGATCACAATTAACAAGTGATAATAAAACAGGTCTAAAGAAATCATAATATTCTTGGGCAGTTTGCAAATTCATTTTTTCTTCAGTTAAAATACAACCATCATATGCCGATTTTGAAGGATACCAAATTCTTCCTTCTTTTCCATCTACATAATAAGGTGATTGCTTAAGGCAGTTTTCAAAAAACTTCTTTGTAACTTTAATTTCTTTAAGTGGCCGCCAGCTAAATCCATCACCATCAATTGTACCAGGACCTGTTATTGCAATGTTTGACGCATTCTCTGCAGATAATGGACTATTACATCTGAAGCAATCCATACCCTCCCAATTCGCATTTTTTACATAATAAAACTCTTTTTTCTTAACAAATTTTAAATAACAATTTCTACTTAAATATAAATTAACATTACTTTTAAGAACAAGAGGCCCACATTCAATGATACTTGAAGGAAGTATTACTCTACCGCCTCCATTTCTATTACATAAATCAATAGTACTTTGGATAAGATTCTGGTTTAATGCTGGATCGTTTGTAATTTGGCCATAATCTAGCACGTTATAATCAGCATCCTTAATCATTGGTAATTCAACTGTAAAATTCATAATAAATCACTAACATACTCCTTCGATAATTATATTTTAATTTTAACTAATAATTTCTATATAGTAAAGAAAAAGTATCACAAAATGTGATACAAAATTATTCTTTATTTTCTAGATTTTTAAAACTAACTCTTGGAAGACTAAGTTCAAATTTATAGGCCAAAAGGCGGATTGTTATAATTAAAACCAAAACTAAAGGTATTACAGCACCTATATGTGCATCAAGTCTTAGCATATAGTAATAAATAGTGGCTCCGATTATTGTTGGAACTGCATATATATGCTTACAAAAAATATTTGGAATTTTACCAACTGAAATATCCCTTATCATTCCTCCGCCTATCGCGGTTATAACAGACATAAAAATAACTAAAAAGGCATTTGAATGACCTAAAGCTAAGGTAACATTTGCACCAACTATTACAAACACTCCAAGACCAATTGCATCTGTAATATTTAGTAAATCCTTATACCATTTTTTTACAAATATTGATGAATCCTTAATAATATAAAATATTATAAACATTAATAGAGATGTAATTGCAGCAATTATTACATAAAGTGGAGATGTAAATAATGAAGGAATCTTATTTAAAATAATATCTCTTAGCATTCCTCCCCCACATGCTGTAATAACGCCAAGGATAATAGTTCCTAGCACATCTAATCTTCTTTTCATTGCAGTCATGGAACCTGATACAGCAAATGCAACAGTTCCAATGATCTCGAGTATCATAAGTACAGTATCTAACATAATAAAGTCTAATTGCTTAGACTACTTCACATCCTTCTTCATTCCCTCATAACGTTCGATAATAATTTGGACTAATGGATGCCTTACAACATCTAATTTATCGAACTTAACAATCTCAATTTGCTTAACATTAGAAAGCAACCCACAAGCCTCAATAAGTCCTGATTTTTTTCCATTTGGTAAATCTATTTGAGTTACATCGCCGGTAATAACCATTTTAGAATTAAAGCCCAATCTTGTCAAAAACATTTTCATTTGCATAGATGTAGTATTTTGTGCCTCATCTAAAATTACAAAAGAATTCTCAAGTGTTCTACCTCTCATATATGCAAGTGGTGCAATTTCTATGATTCCTCTTTCAATAAACGAGTTTGTTTGAATGGTACCAAGGGTATCATATAATGCATCGTATAGTGGGCGTAGGTATGGATCTATTTTTTCCTTTAAATCTCCTGGTAAATATCCAAGTGACTCTCCTGCCTCGACTGCAGGACGTGTTAATATTAAATTCTTAATTTGACCCTTTTTAAGAAGTGATACAGCATATACTACTGCTAAATAGGTTTTTCCAGTACCTGCAGGACCAACACCAAATACAATATCATGAGTTTCAAGCGCATTTATATATTCTCGTTGCTTAATTGTTTTGGGATAAATTGCCTTACCTGTAAATGTCCTCTCTATCATTCTTTTTTTCTTATATAGCTCATATGCTAATTCACTCTTATTATTATCTATTAAATTCTTAATATAAATAATATCTCTTGTAGAAATCTGATAGTCGTTTTCAAGCATAAATAATAAGATATCAACTATCTTACTAATGCTTTTACAAACTAACTCATCATTTGAAGCTATTATTATCTCTTCACCATTTATCTCAATACTAGTATTATATAATTCCTCTAGCAATTTTATATTAATACTTTCTGTACCACATATTTCCTTTATATCTTCACATTTTGCACCATTTAAATTAAATCTCATATTACTACAATTAATATCCTTTCATTTCAAACTAATTAGTTTTTTCTCCATAGGAACAAACCAAACATTATCTATGCATACTTTGTCTGATACTTTATTAAAACCCATCTTTAAATAAAAATTCTCATTTGAAAGTGATGAATCTAATGCAATAGTATCTATATTGTATTCATAAGCTTTAGAAATAACATATTTTAATAGCACTTTACCTATTCCCATCTTATGACAATTTTTTTTAACAAACAAGAATTTTATATATCCACTTTTTGATAAAGAAATTACACCTTGCAGTTCATTGTTATAATATCCATAATATTCCTCATGACCACTATTAAAATCCTTTTTTGTATCATCGCCGTAAACATAATTATGAATAAAGCTTTCTCTACCTTCCTTTGAATCCTCTTGACATATTGTGGTGTTATATACATCCACAATAAAATCTAAAGCGGTATTCAAATCGTCAATTTTCCTTATCATAGTATCTCCTAATATTTTTGAAATTCACCTATAGATTCAACCTTCTTAATTAAAAATCTAAAACTATATGATGTATCTGTTTCTTCATGTCGAAGCAATTCAATTCTTAATATCTCTTCCTCTTCTATTTTTTTTGATAAGGAAAAGTCTAACTGTATCGTATCCTTCGCAAGCTTTAATGCATCATCAAATGAATACATTTTTATTATATCACATATTTCATGTTCTTCAATTTTATATATTTTAAAAATGTTAAAGAAATTGAAAACTAGGCGTTTTGTTGTGCTATAGCTTTCATATTTATTCTTTTTTCCTACTGAAAAATTATTTCCAAACAGTGAAAATAATGTGTATTTATATGAAAGTCCACTTTCCTGCGTTATAGAATCCTCCTTATCAATTGTAATTGTCCGTTCTTTAAATGTGGTACCTAATATTACCCCTCTAGCTTCGGTTAATACATCATTAGTATTCCCAGAAATTAATACATCTCCCTTTTTAACGTACTGGTTTTCTTTAACCATTGATTTTCCATTATAAACCTTATATGATTTAATTATCGCGTCTTGAGATGCTACAATATCTCCATAATTCATTGAATTTGAAACCTCATTATTATCATTTATGATAACATATATTATAGAACCATCCTTATATGTTGATATCCATTCATATTCACTGTATTTCATTCTAAGCTTTTTTGACATTTCATCATAATCCTCATCAATAAAATTCCAAAATAAGAAATGTTTATATTTTGATGATATCATTTGCTCAATTTCGTTATTTATTAAATAATTACCGTTAAATTTTATTTTGCTAATTCGAAATGTGTTTATATATATTACTAGGATAAACATTATAACTCCTAAAATTAGGGTTAAGTTTGCACAAATCTTTTTTGAGACCTTATTTTTTAAAGAATCTTCTAATTTGTAGCTTATTTTATTATCATCTAAATACTTTTTTGTTATACCATCTGTTTTAAAATAAACATGTCCATCAACAATTCTAACTGATTTTGCGACTATTTCATTACTATGCTTAAAAAATGCTGTTTTTTTCATTACAATGCTATAAATGTTCATTTTCTTCTCTCCTGATTTCTATAATTTCTCCTTCAATTTCTAGTAGGTATTTATCCATTTGGACAATTTTTAGATTCTTACCAACTATTTTAAAGCCTTCAATTTGAATAAGTGATTCGTTAGCATCTAGAATCCTTTTGTATTTTTCAATATATAAATGGTTGTCTAAATATATAATTTTAAAGCAAAATGGATTCCTCATTACATCACCACTACATTATATGAGAATGAAAGAAAAAATAGCACAAAAAAACCGCTTAGAAAATCTAAACGGTAATTTTAATATTATTCAAAATCTACAAGTGAAAGAGCAATCTTCATCATATTTGTAAATGAGTTTTGTCTTTCTTCTGATGATGTAACCTCATGAGTTACAAATGAATCAGAAATTGTTAATAAGCATGTAGCTTTTTTGTTTAATGCCTTAGCAGTTGCAAAAAGAGCAAATGATTCCATTTCTACTGCTCCGCATCCCTTTTCATCACGAACCTGCTCCCATGAGAAATTTGGATCAAGATGATAGAATACATCAGATGAATGAGCGCGACCTTCCTTTAGCGGGATTCCTAAAGATTTGGCTTGTTCCTTTAAATAAGCGTTTAGTTTATCGTTTGATGACATTACATCATCAGTAAATCCAAATGCTGTTTTAGCAAAAGTTGTTTCACTCCATGCATCCTTAACAAGAACTGTATCATATACATTAAAATCTTTGCTATAAGCTCCAGCAGAACCAATTCTTACGATGTTTTCAACACCATAAAATGAAAATAATTCATAAACATAAATTCCAAGTGATGCCATTCCCATACCAGAACCCATAACAGAAATTAACTTTCCATTATATTTCCCAGTATATCCAAACATATTACGAACAGTGTTAAAGCATACAACATCTGTTAAAAATGTATCTGCAATAAATTTTGCTCTTAAAGGATCTCCTGGAAGTAAAACTGTTTTTGCGATTAATGCCTCATCATTACATGCAATATGAGGTGTTGGAATATTAGTATTGCTCATTAGATGTTCCTCCTTCTACAATTTGCACACCACATGAAGCGCCAATTCTGTTTGCACCTGCTTCAATCATAGAATCAAATTCTGCTTTATTGTGCACTCCACCAGACGCTTTAACGCCCATATCTTTTCCTACAGTTTCTCTCATTAGCTTTACATCGCTAACTGTAGCTCCTCCGGTACCAAAGCCTGTAGATGTTTTAACAAAATCTGCTCCTGCAGCCTTAGCACATTTACATACCTCTACTTTTTCCTCATCAGTTAGATAACATGTTTCAATAATAACCTTTGTAGTAACACCATTTGCAGCATCTACTACAGCCTTAATATCATTATAAACATAGTCCCAATTATGGTCCTTAGCCTCACCGATATTAATTACCATATCAACCTCATCGGCTCCATCTGCTATAGCCTTTGTTGTTTCATATGCCTTAACATCAGATGTATTTGCTCCTAAAGGGAAACCAATCACTGTACAAACTAATACATCACTACCTGCTAGCAATTCATGAGCAAAGCTTACCCAGTATGGATTAACACATACACTCTTAAAATCATATTTGTTAGCTTCTGCACATAAATTTGCTATTTGCTCCCTTGTTGAAAAAGCCTTTAATAAAGTGTGATCAATATACTTACTGTCTTTCATTTTTATCCTTCCTTCTTTAAATATTTTTATAAGTCAAGGACTTGACTAAACGGAACCTCATTTAGCACTACCTTGGTCTCATCAAACTTAGTTTTTAAGATAATTTTCTTTACCTTTTTAAATTGTTTTTCTTCTACCATTAAGCCATCAAATATTCTAGCATCTACCATGCTTAAATATTTGCCAATTTTCTTTTTCAAATCTTGAAATGATATAATGATATTCTTTTCGCCATTATTTAATCTTACAAGCTGAGCACATGGTGGAATGATAAAAGGCTTTGATAAATCTAAATCGACTGCAACATATGCTTTTCTTGATTCTGGTTCTTTTAAAAAAACGTAATCTAAAATTTGATATTCTTCAATATTTTCAATTTGATCCTTTATTTCCAAAAATGAATAAATATAATACAAGCTATTCTTATCAAGACGAGAATAATTCATGAATTCTTCCTCATATTTTTTCTTATAGCCGCCCTTTACGAGTTCAAAAGCATTCATTAGTAAAGAACGTTTAAAAGGCGAAACATCCTCAAAAAATTCATTATATACACAAAATCCAAATCTTTTACATATTACATCTACTATATCTACTATTCTTGAAACCTTATAGCTATTATTCAAAACCTCAAATTCAACATAAACGTTTAGATCTAAAAAACGTGGATCAATCATCTGAATACCTGGAACAATTGATTTTGTACCCAAAACAAAATCCGCATCCATACCAATTATTGTATTGTGATATCTCGCAACCTTTATTGCACCATCTTGAAATAAAGTCATAAATGGTTGAGCCTCTAAATAAGTTAAGAGCTCTGCTTTATCATATACACGAGATCCTTCTTTGAAAAAATAGTAACGAAATTTCATGATATCACTTCCTTATTTTATTCTATCATCTTTGTCACTAAATGTCAAAAATAATCCCTTAAATAAGCCATACTAGACACAAATAAGAAAGCATCCACCTTCTTATTCGCTTTGTAATTATTTAGTTATAGAATTTTACAACAATATTGTGACATCTTGGACATAGCTCATCGTCTAAAACAGTAGGAACTGTAGCCCAGCAACGTGAGCATACATGACCTGTAGCGGCCTCAACAGTTACACTAAACTTATCACCAAGTACCTCTTCATATTGAGATACAATTAGGATTTGAGCAATATTTGCGTCTAAGCTCTTAAATAATTTATTAGCTTTTTCATCAAGAGTGACAGTTAACTTAGCCGCAAATGATTTACCAATTACTTTATTAGCTCTGGCTTCCTCAAGTGCCTTTAAGATTTCATCACGATAATTCATAAATTCATCAAATGAATCCTCAATACTTTGATACATGCTATAATCCTTAACACTTGGTAAATCCTCAAGATATACATCTAGCTTCTTTTCACCAGGCATATAAGAATAAGCCTCTGATGCTGTATGAGGAATCACAGGGCTTAGCATTGTGATTAAAGTATATGCTGCATTATACAATACAGTTTGAACACTTCTTCTTGCTAAAGACTCCTTAGGTTCAATATATACAATATCCTTAATAAAATCTAAGTAGAATGCTGATAATGTGTTTGCAATAAATGTATTTGTAATCTTATAAACAGCATTGAAATCAAATTCGTCATATGATTCCTTAAGTGATTTAACTAAATTATTTAATTTAATCATTAAATACTTATCTACATTTGGCATATCCTCAAGCTTAACACTATCTGTTATAGGGTTAAAGCCCTCAAGATTTGCAAGCATAAATTTAATTGTATTTCTAATCTTACGATAAGAATCTGATACTTGCTTAATCAATTCCTTAGACATAACAAAATCCGACTTGAAATCTACACTTGAAACCCATAGACGTAATATATCTGCACCGTTTTCATTACATACCTTAATAGGATCAACTGTATTACCTAGAGATTTTGACATTTTTCTTCCTTCACCATCAAGTGTAAATCCATGGGAAAGAACAGCCTTATATGGGGCCTTACCAGTTGTTGCAACACCATTAATAATTGATGAGTTAAACCAACCACGATATTGGTCAGAGCCCTCTAAATATAAATCAGCTGGATACTGTAGTCCTCTCCTTGCAAGTAGATTATATGAAGAACCTGAATCGAACCAAACATCCATGATATCCATTTCCTTCTTGAAAACTCCGTTTGGAGAATGTGGATTAGTATATCCTAAAGGAAGTAAGTCCTTAGCCTCACGCTTAAACCATTCATTTGAGCCAAATTCTTCAAAAATTTTGGCTACATGCTCAATAACCTCACTATCAAGAATAGCTTCTCCATCCTCGCAATAGAATACAGGAATAGGAACACCCCATGCTCTTTGACGAGAAATACACCAATCATGACGATCCTTAATCATATTAGAAATGCGAGTATCTCCCCAAGATGGATTCCATTTTACACTATGAATAGCTTCTAAAATTTCATCTTTAATTGGATCAATAGATGCAAACCATTGTGGAGTAGCTCTAAAGATTACAGGCTTCTTAGTACGCCAATCATGAGGATATGAGTGTGTAATTGGATCTAACTTTAATAAATATCCATTATTCTTTAAATCCTCAATAATTGGATCTTCTGATTTTTCATAGAACATTCCGGCATATTTACCAGTTTGAGTCATTTGAAGTCCCTTATCATCAACATACACAAGCATAGGAAGGCCATATTTCTTTCCTGCTTCATAGTCTTCTTCACCATATCCTGGTGCAATATGAACAAATCCTGTACCATCAGTTGTTGTAACATATTCAGCATTAATAGAGATTCCTTCTCTATCCTCATATAATGGATGACGATATTTAATATTTAATAAATCAGCACCCTTATAACGATTTATAATCTCAACATTATTAAGTTCAAGCTTTTCCTTTAATGTATTTAATAATGCTTCAGCACATAATAATTTTCCCTTGTTTGAGTTGAATAACACATAATCTATTTCAGGTCCAGCACAAACTGCAACGTTTCCAGGCAAAGTCCATGGCGTTGTTGTCCATACTAGGAATGCTGCATCCTCAAATTCATCATTTCTTTCAATAATAGGGAATTTAACATAAATAGATTTTGAAG
>CAMEKY010000065.1 GCA_945921565.1 uncultured Clostridium sp.
GTTTCAGTAACACCTGAATAATCTTCATTAGCTCCAGCACTTAATTTTTTCACTCCAAATGCTAATGTTTCCTCATCAGATGATGAGAATCTGTTGCCAAAATCCTCAAGCTCATCCATATTTTTAGCTACACATAATGCAAACTTTAATAAAGAATTAATGCTATCATTATTAACAAGCTCTTCAGCCTTTATAGCATGTGGTCCTTTAAGAGTATAATACATGATCTTTTGACCAAAGCCTACATTCTCTGATTCTATCTCAACTGAATTGGCAACTGCGCTTAAAAGGCTTTGACTTAATATTAGCGTACATTCACCAAAATTATATTTATCAATAATACTATCGACTCTATCAGCAAATGTTACTCCATCCTTTTCAACCTTTAAAAGTTCTAGGAAATACTGAGAATCAGACATTCTATCCATATCTGCATCGTATTGTAATGCGACTAAATAAGCTTCCTTTACCATAGCCACAATAGGACCTAGTTCTCTTCTTAAATAGAATGACCCTTCCTTTGGATTTTCCCCTGCAGTTTCATAGTTTCCAACTGTTAATGAATCGGCAATTAATAAATATATTGGAACATCATCCGGATTTTTAATTGATTCTAATATACTACCAATTCCTACCGTACCATATCGATTCACCATGTTGGCTATCTCGTTGATATGATACTGATCATCAGTTACAAAAGTTTCGTTTTCTTTAGAATATTTTCCGTCTGTAAAAATGTAGAAAAAAGAACCAATAAAACTAAATGCAAAAATGCCAACGATTAATCCTCTTCCAAGACCAACAAGAGAGCCAAATCCTCTTCTTTTTTTATATGGCTTATCCGTCTCACCTTTGGCAAAAGCGGCATTGCATCTTTTCTTTTTTCTTCCCTCTTTAAAGAAAATCAAATAGACAATATAGAAAATAAACTTAAAAATAGCGTAGAATAATCCTATAATAAGCATTCCTACAAATTTAACTAAAGATTGCGCCATCGCAACTATAATTGATAGAGCAGTAAGTAAATCTGCACCACCTAATGTGAAATCCTCTAAATTATTTATTAATAAATAATGAAAATAATCAGATAATTTGTCATATGCTTCTGGCGTACCAAACATGTCTTGAAGAGATCCTCCAAACCAGCCCATTACAGTATCTGCAGTACCAACAATCCTGGTATCAAAATTTCCACCAAATATGATATTAAATGTAATAATACTACATATCATTGCAAGTGCCATATTGATTAAAAGAATTACTGATTTTCTTAATCCTCTTCTTAGACCTGATAATACTTGCCAAATAAGAATTAAGCAAAATAAAATTGTAGGTGCAAATAAAATTAAAGTACTCATAAGACCACCATTCCTTCTTCTATTACAATTTTATTATAACATATTATTTTTTACATTATTACTATATTTTACATTTTTTAGCAAAAAAAAATCATTAGAATTTCTAATGACTATGTTTAAAATTGGCAGGGGCGGAGAGAATCGAACTCCCACGGACGGTTTTGGAGACCGCAACAATACCATTATGCTACGCCCCTAATTTTCAATTGCTTATAAAGTATAGCATAATTTATCTATCAAATCAAGTAGGAATTAATGATTTATAAGTTATAAAAGGTGAGAAATTAATTCCCACCTTCATCATCTTCAATATATTCGAGTATATCTCCTGGCTGACAATTAAGCACCTTACATATTGAGTCTAGCGTTGAAAAACGTATTGCGTTTATTTTACCCGTCTTTATATTTGACATGTTGGCATTTGTAATCCCAACCTTGGATGCTAAATCCGATAGTGAAACTCCCTTTTCAAGCATCACTCTATCTAATCTTAGTTTTATCATTATAAAGTTTGATCCTCATCTTCCTGCATTTTAACACCATACATATACATAAAATAAATACAAGCTAAGAATAACGCAACTATGATTCCAACAAATACTGAATTATAAAGAGCAATAATTGTTACTATAATAAATGCAAATTTAAGCTTATTCAAAATTTCATATGTGAATGGTGATTCTGAATTATTTATTGTTTTAAATAATGGCTTAAATAATGTTAATGCAACAAATATAAGAGCACATTGTAAAATTCCAATGGTTGTATTTATTGCAACACCTAGCAACATCTTATTAAGTAATCCTTCATTATATAGAGTTTCTAATGAAATCTTTTCTGATGTAAAACTAATATCAAAGAAATCAGCATTGTAGTCAACCTCCCACTTTGCCATTTTTGGATACTTTTCATAAATAGCCTCTGCCCAACCTAAGCCAAAGCCTAGGAATCCAAGGATAGATGCAATTAAACATATACTTGCACCAACAATCATAATAACCTGGAGCACACTAATAATTTTTGTAATTACTCTTGATAATTTTTTTAGCTTTTCATAGCTTTCTTGTTTTGTAAATTCTTTTTTCATTTTTATATCCTCCCTAATTTACACTATTAGGATACGATATAATTTATTATTTGTCAATATTTTTTTATCGTTTATCGATATTTTTTTATTTTTTATCAATATTACTTGTTCCATTTAGCCTTAAACTCAGATACATACTGACGAGAAACAGTGATTATTTCATCATTTAATAGTATTGCACAAAGCCTACTATTCTTCTCTTTTTCAACCGCTTTTACCTTAGCTAAATTGCAAATCATTGATTTTGAGCATCTTAAAAATCCTTCATTCATTAAATTATTCTCAATTTGATAAAGCTTGTCCTTTGTCTCGAAGCAGTCATCCTTTGAATAGATAAATGTTGTATTATCTACAACCTCTATATAATAAATATCTTTATATTTTAGATTATAGCTCCTAGATTCCTTTGTAACCTTAAGAAAATCACTTTGCTCATTAATTGCTTCAAATATTTCTTGAGTTGATTTGAAATTATGACAATTTATATCTTTAAATATAATTTTAAGTTCCGCATCTAATGCATCAATCATACTATGTTGATTTAGAAATGCTAAATATTCATTTTCATGATCAAATACTATGCAATATGATTGATTATCAAACTGAAAAACAATACCTTTTGTCTTACGCGTTAGCTTCATCGCAAACTTATCAATTTTCTCTTTCAAGGTTTCCACCTTGTTTGAATGTAATAAATTGGCATAATTTGCGACTCTTACTACAATAAGATTAAAATGTTCATCTCGCTCTAGCTTTTCCTCAAGAGTTAATTCAAATGCATTTTTAGCAAATACTATACTATCTGTATCCACAAAAAACTTATCCACATTCTCAAATGATGAACTAATAAAGAAAACCATAAGAATAACGCCAAGTGATGACAATAGCCACGTTGGATTAAAAAACTGAATTGTTGATATTATTATCCAGGAAAGAATACCAGCTAGTGTCATTAGCTTATTTTGCTTAGAAAATGCTTTCCCCTTAATTATTAAATATATTGTTGGCAAAATATATATACATACTAAGCAATAAATGGTATTAGCCATTACACCATATGAATAATAGCCATCATCCTCTACATAATATTTTAAATCACCAAAAATAATAAAGCCTAATGCTACGATTGTAGGGATTAATCTTAATAATAGTTCACTTATTTTATACTTTTTTTGATTTCTATATTTCATATCAACATAGAAAAATAGCATCATAATTATCAAATCAATTGTTCCAATAAAAAACTGATGGGCTAGTCTATTGACCCATGGATATACATTATCCATATGAGTTATCGTATAAACAGTACATAGCTCAAATACTAAATTAATTTGGGCCACTATGATAAATGAAGTAAAAAACTTTGTAGAACGTAGTGGTAGTCTTTTATATCTAAAATAATTGATTGATATTGCTATAATAAATGCAATAGCTGAAATTTGAACCCCTAGCTGCATAAAATACTTCCTTTCTAAAATAGAACTCTTTTAATTTTGAAGCACAAAACTATAAGAGTTCTATTATTATTAATTATTATCTTTTTTATCTTTTAGCCACGAAATGAACATCATTAAAACACTAATTCCAAGTACAATATGGAAAATTCCTGCGATTCCACTCCAAGCTGCATCTGCTGGTATTTTATTTATCTTTTGAGTTTGAAGTAAAACATTAAATATTCCACGAACTATAAGCATAGTTCCTGTCCCTGATACACCTACAATATATCCAATTAGCCCATACGAATATAATTTATTATCTTCACTATTTAGTTTTACGCTAATAAGTCCAAATACTAAAATAAATAGCACACCTAAAACTAAAAAATGAGGATGTGCCAATCCAAGTGGCGAATATACATGCTCTAAATCAAAGGCTTTAGTAAATTCGCGATAAAAAACACCTGAAATTAATGCTAAAGCTAAAAATACTATACTAATCTTAATATACTTCTTCATTATTTTATACCCTCCAGGATAAATCGTTTCTTACGGTCTTATTATAACAACTATTTCTACTATATTCAACAAAAAAGCCCTAATAAGATAGGACTTTTATTTATCTATTATACTTTTAGTTTGGTCTTTATAAATATATTTTAATGCGCCATACAACATTATTAAAACTGCAAATGTCCATGCCATTGGATCAGCAAATGTTAATCCATAAAGTGCTTTTTGCGATGCTTGAGTATTAATTGGTCCACCATTTATTAATCTTGGTAAAACTAAACAAACAATCGTTCTACCACAAAGCTCACCAACACCAGCAAGGAACGGGAACAATGCTGAACCTACTCCTTGAAGCGAATTTCTTAGTACAAACAATATCCCCAATATAAAATATAACGATAAATCACAATATAAGTATATGTTACCATAATGAATCGTAATATCATTTATTTTATCTTTTGAATAGAATATATACATATATGCACCATTAATTGTAAGTAGCATTCCGATACCACCAAAAATAATATAAAATGCAAACGAAATAATTAATGCCTGAGTTACACCCTTTTTAATACGTTTTTTATTGTTTGCGCCATAATTTTGTCCACAATATGATAACATTGCTGTACCTAAAGCATTAAATGGACACATTAAAAAGCTATTCAATTTCGTCGCGGCGCCAAAGCCATTTTGAGCATATGATGATACAACTATACCTGAAGGATCTGTATCAAATTTTACAATAATAGATTGCATAACTATCAGTCCAATACATAATATGGAAAACTGAAATGCTAACGGTAAGCCAAGCTTCAAATGCTTAATATTAAATTTAATATCTGATGCAAAATCATCCTTATGAAGTCTATATTGAGGATATTTTTTAAACGTATATATAAAACATCCTATCGCTGATATAGCTTGAGCAATAACTGTAGCTATAGAAGCACCTGCAACACCCATATCAAATATTGCAATAAATAATATATCAAGTGTAATATTCAAAATCGTTGAAAAAAATAAAAATACAAGTGGTGATAAAGAATCTCCCACACTTCTTAAAAACGAACATATTAAATTGTAAAAAATCTGGGCTAATGAGCCTAAAAATATAATTAATAAATATAGATATGCCGATTCATAGATTTCGTTTTGAATAGGATTACTAGAAGCTTTTAGACCAATAACACTTAAAAGTGGATTAATGATCAAGCAAGCTATTATTGTTAAAATAATTCCAATATATAGTGATAATTTTATTTGAACTGCAAAAGATTTACAAATTCCCTTTTGATCATTTTGACCGACCTTGTTTGCAGTAATAACTGAAAAACCCGCTGTGCATCCAAACGCAAACTGTAAAATAATAAATACTAAATTACCAGTATTATTTACGCCAGCAACCTGGTTTTCATTTAAAAACTGCCCACAAATAGCCGCGTCCGCAATCGTATATATTTGTTGAAGAATGTAGCTTAATAATATTGGAAATGAAAAAATTAGAATAGATTTCCATATGGTTCCATTCGTTAAATCAACCCTCTTAAATAATTTACTCATTCACAACACCTCTTTTTCGCAAAAATTATTTTATACTTTTATTCAAAAAAATCAAGATATAAATTAAATTTTTATAATTAATTATATTTTATTTAAATTAATATTAAATAAAATGTCCTCGTATGTGTAATTCTTATTCCTCAATTCATTGATTTTATTAATATTTAGATAATCAATGTCATTATTTATTAGATAATCGATACAATCATTCAGCTTAGAAATCAAATGCTCCTTTATACTTGCTGTATTATCTAAATTCAATAGTCCCTTATATCTTATCTTTATCTTAATTATAAGCTTATCCTTATATTTGTAAGAAATTGTGTTTTTTTTGATAATTGCATCAAACATATCTAAATAAACTGACCCTTCTGTAAACTCGTTTAATAAAAATAAATATGGATTGTCATCCTTTAATGTAATTTTTGAGACATCATTTAAATAGCTTGCAACTCCACAAATATAAATATTCTTTGCTTTTTCTTCTTCAATCGTATAATTATTATTTGTACTAATATACGGCAAGTTAATCGTTTCACCACTATTACATTGTCTTAAAAATTCAACATAATGAATAGGAGATATATATGTATATAAATACCTTGAAAGCTCATTAACATTCAACACAGAATAATAGCTTGATACATTATCTGGATTTTTAAAGCTAAACAAATCATCACCAGACAAAGATGTCACAAAAACATAAAAATTAAAATCAATTGATGAATCATTAGAAATGAAGCCATTAAATTCTTCTATATTTTTCTTATTTAGAGCATTTTTAGTAAAAATAAAGGCGACAATATGGCGATAATTTATTGTTAAAACTGAGGATGTTGCGGCATTATTAAACGCTTCATCTAATGATTTACCCTCACATTGAATAAGAGATGAGCTACTATCTTGTTTTCCCTTACTTCCAACCGAGCTTGCACTTGGGCATAGAATTGTAAGCTCATATTTATCAGTATAATCAATATGAATTGCGCATGCATATATATTGTTAGATATAACAAAGCGTGAACCTACTAAATAAAAAGCAACCGCTGCAATAATAAACATTATAATCTTTTTCATTTTCTTCTCCTTTTAGTAATAGTTTTCAAAGGAGCTGGACGAGTTTTAAGTTTAAATGACGAATCATAAAGAACAGCTTTTTTAATTCCCTTTTTCGAAAACGGAATAAAAGGATACAAAAAGCTTGAATGAAATTTAGATTCATCTGCTATCTTACAAACAATATAAAATGACGCAATTGAAAGCCCAAATAATCCTAAAAAAAGCGTACTAATCAGTAGCATTACTCTAATTAATGACAAGCTCATCACGAATGTTGCGTTCGATGATATAGTGAATGTTGCTAAAAAGCATAACGCAACTATGGTAATAATAAATACATCCACCATTCCTGATTCAACAGTATTTTGACCAATTATGATACCACCAACTAACACAACCATGGATGACAAAGTTAGTTTCGGGGACTTAAACGAGACGATATAATAAAGCTCAAATAAAAACAAAATTAAAAAGACTTGAAAATAAATTGGTAAAAATACTCCTTCTTGTGCTACCTTCACAGTTGAAAGAGTCAAAAGTGATAAAGAATCCGCTTGATATGTAAGAAAACACGTTAAAATAGGCAAAAAGAAAACAGATAAAAAGATAGACAAATATAAAAAAATACGCTCAAACGTTGAATAAAACAATAAATTCACATGCTCAACTCGATTCCTTAAAAATGACGAAATTGTGTTTGGCAAGCAAATGGCAGATGGTATATTATCCGCAAATATTATTATCTCACCATCAAGTAGCCTTCTTGAGGCTATATCAGGAGCACCAACATATAAATATTGTGGCATAATACATCCTTCTTGGAAGGTTGTAGTTATATCTTCTATTGTTAGAATCGCGTCTGTATCAATTTTATTCAGATAATATAGAGTTTGCTTAATAAAGCTTTTGTTTGTAATATTATTTAGCGATAACACATTTATCTTTGTTTTGCTTTTTCTACCTAGTGTTAATTCATCAATATGTAAATCATTATCCTTTATACGTTGTCTTAAAATAGATATATTAAATTTTATATTCTCAACAAATCCATCTCTTGCACCAGTTATAGCCTCAGGCTCTTGAAGGCTATCAGAGGTTTGTCTTATAGTTCTTGAGATAAGCTCAAGCATATAATACTTATTTGATTCTTGCTCATAAATTATTAACATACCTGTAAAAAGTAGGCTTAATATGCTATCCTTACTAGGTTCTTTTATTTCTTTGCAAACACCAGGAAAAAGCTCAATAAAGCTTTTATTATTATTATGATAAATTGGTAAATATTTACGATTAAAAATATCTATATTAAATGAATCATTTTGATAAAACAAAACATGACCTTTTACCCCACTAATTATTGTTACATCCTTTGAATTATTAAGAGCTTCGACGAGTTCGCTTATTTTCAAAATACCATCTCCACAAATAAATGCCAAAAATAATCGGAATTAATACTATTCCAAATATTATTATGTATAGCTTATCATCAATTATGTAGTAATAATACGCTAAAAAATAGCCAACAACTAGTATAAATATACTTACTAATGGTAGTATTATTTTCTTATTCTCATAATTAAATAGTTTAATCATGTTTAAACATATAACCGTTTTTACAACTGCGGATACTGTTATTAAATAAATGTAGACAAAATCAAAATTCCCAATCACTCCTGCAATAGGCTCTATTGAGTATAAAAAATAACCAAAACCATAAAATTGATTTAGCGACAATCCCAGCATCATTAAAAGACAACTAGATTCGACTAGCTCCATAAAAAAATATAATAATAAACCAATTATAATAATTTTTTTCCCTCTATGTCTAAGAAGCGGAATTATTAAAATGTATAGATATGAATCAAGCACAATAAAAGCCATCATAACAATACCCTTTAAGGTCATGTTGTTGGGCTTAAAAAGGAAAAAAGAATCAAAATCTAAAAAATTAGCATATCTTACAGTATTAAATGTTAAAAAAAAGATAGCACCAAGAAAAAAAATAAATGATGTGTTAATAATGATTGGTATCTTTACATTCAAAAAGAAAACCGATCCAATTACAATCATTACCAAAAATGGTAAAAAAGTCCTACCCTCATAAAAAATTGAAGATAGTGCAACTGATGCGAAGCAAACTCCTATCGTAGCTACAATAACTAAATATAAAGATAGTAAAACTTTTAAGAATTTAGTTTTTCTAACATTTTTAATAGGATTAAATGTTGTTTTAGGAGTTAAGAAATAAATTAACACTGTTAAAGCAGCTGCCAAGATAAAATAAAACGGAAGGCTATAGCCAGAACTTTCATATAAAATTGGGTAGCAATAAAAATCAAGTAATATAAAATTATTCAAAAAAACAATTATTATTCCAGCAATTGAACTAATCTTATTCATAAAACACCCCTTTTTATTATCGTGTCCAAAAACAAGAAAATAATTCTTTCATCAAAAAAAAGCCATCATTATAATATGATGACTCATTAAAATACCTTGAAATTTTTATTATTTATTAGCAAAATATCTTTCTTTTATTTTCTTAGGAACTACAATCGTTATAGCATCTCTTAACATTGAAATATGACAGTTATCATTTTTAAATGCAAATTCACCATCAACTGTATATTCAATAGGTTCACTAGATTCGATTTGAAACTCAGACACATGATAATGCTGTGTATGATGCTTAAAAATATTACGATCGCCAAAAAAAACAAAATTAAGTAATCTATGACAAGCTAATATTCCTTTACTTTGGATCAGTGTCAAATCCATGATCCCATCATTAAGCTTTACATGTTGTCTCCTTCTAATATGAAATCCAGAAACATGATCACTATTTAAAGCCAAAAGAACATAGTAATCACCTTCAATTGCTTTATCACCAAAGGTTATTTTTAAATGCATTTTCCGTCTTGATGTAAGTTCTTTAGCCCCATATAAGAAATACGCAGCCTTACCAAAACGTTTTTTTAATTTATGAGGTGTAACATATGCTATATCAATAAATTTACCCGCCCCACAAACATACGCAAAATATTTATCATTGGCTTTGCAGATATCCATTTTTACAGCCTCACCATTTAATGTATTCTTTAAGGCCTTTTTTACATTCTTTTTTAAATGAAGCATTGAGCCAACATCATTACATGTACCTGCTGGTATGTATGAAATTGCAGTATCAGTTGCATTACCCTCTATCATTCCTGTTACGGCTTCATTTAAAGTTCCATCTCCACCACTGATTAATACAAGATCATAATTTTTTCCAACCTCTTTTAAATGGTTGGTTAAAGACTGGGGACCTGTTGTTTCATATATATCAATACTATCATATTTTTTGGATAATTCCTTTTTTACTAGTTCTAAATTCTTAGATACCTTTTGCTTACCACTTTTTGGATTGTAACATACAAGTGCTCTCATTCTACTGGGCCGGGAATTTTGGAACGATTTTTAAAACTAAATTT
>CAMEKY010000066.1 GCA_945921565.1 uncultured Clostridium sp.
GTACCTGCCTCAGTAACACCTACATGAAGAGGATATGGGAATGTTTTTGCAGCGAGCATATAAGCTTCCTCACAAAGTTTAATATTTGAAGCTTTAATAGATATAACTATGTTATGAAAATCTAGCTCCTCTAATATAGAAATATGCATTTTACAGGCTTCAATCATATTTTCTGCATTTAGCTCCATTCCCTTTGGCAATGATCCACTATTAACACCAATTCTTATTGCAATATCTCTTTCTTTTGCTAAAGACACAATCTCTTTTATTTTTTGCTTATTAGATATATTTCCAGGATTCAATCTAATTTTATCTACACCTTGCTTAATAGCTTCAATCGCAAGTTCTGGATCAAAATGAATATCAGCTACAAGAGGAATGCTAATTTGACTCTTCATTTTACCAAGTGATTTAGCATCATCCATATTTAAAACTGCAACACGAATGATATCGCACCCTGCATTTTCTAGTTCTTTAATTTGCTTAACAGTTGAATCAACATCATGAGTTTTTGTATTTGTCATACTTTGAATATATACTTTGTTGTTGCCTCCAAGGATTATATTTCCAACATGACATTTGATAGTATTTGTTCTTGTATACATAATTATCACCAAAAAAATTATATCATAATATGTATAAAAAATCTTGATAAAATAGCAAAAAAATGATATTATAAATAGGCATTAGAAGTTTAATGCTCTTTTATTGTATTTTAATTATAGAATGGAGGGGAAATTATGCGTGATTTAGTTAGATTAATCTGTTCAGAATGTGGAGAAGAAAACTATTATACAGACAAGAATAAGAGACTTAACCCTGAAAGAATCGAAATGAAGAAGTATTGTCCACGTTGTCGTAAACATACAAATCATAAGGAAAAGAAGTAAGAGCTAAATTTTTGTTTAGCTTTTTCTTTTTTTCTAATGATAAAAATATAGTATAATAATTACAATGGATAATTAAGTAGGAGGAATTAATATGGAAATAAAACGATTGACTGCCGGGCCATTTCTTACAAATACATATTTACTTATTTTTGACAGTGATGCTTTGATAATAGATCCCACGATTGGACTTGAAAAGTATATTGATGAAATAAATAAGTACAAGATAAAGGGCATTTTACTCACTCATGGACATATCGATCATATTGCATCAATTAATATTTTTGATTGTCCAGTATACATATATGAGGATGAGGCTAATAAGCTTTATGACAATGATTTAAATTTAGCAAATATATTTAATTTTGATTTTTGTTGCAATAATCAAGATATTAGACTATTAAAGAATAATGAAATACTTGATTTTGACTTCATAAAAATAAAGGTGATTCATACACCTGGTCACACTAATGGAAGTGTATCATTTTTAGTTAATGATGTTATTTTTAGTGGAGATACACTATTTCAAATGAGTGTTGGTCGTACAGATTTTCCAACGGGGAATAGTTTAGAATTAAGAAAATCAATTGCATTATTGATAAATAGTTTTGACAATACAACTATCATCTATCCTGGACATGGTGAAGCTACTACTATTGAACTTGAAAAAAATAATCCTTTTTACCGATAATTACCAGACTATGTTGGACTTTATAAACTGTCAATGACTATGTTGGACTTTATAAACTTGATTTTGGCTATATAGTATGGTAAAATCATCATATGCATTATATTTTTGATTTTTTTGTTAAAAATTGCAATAAATTTATATTGGTGATTTTATGAGTGAAGTGGAAAAGGCAAAGAAGCCTGGGAAGAAAAAATATATATTTAGTATTCTTTTTTTGATAGCTTTGATTGTTGCTACATGTATTGTAATTTTCACAAAGTTTGATATTAAAGAAGTTTGGTCTGTTGTAAAAAGCGTTAAAATTTTATATATCATTCTTGGCATTTTAATGATATTTATATATATTTTATTTGAAGGACTCGCAATGAAAAGAATATTCAAAGCTATGGGAATTAATGTTTCTGTAAAGGATAATTTCGTTTATTCTGCAGTTGATTATTATTTTTGTGCGGTTACTCCATCTGCCACTGGTGGACAACCGATGGTAGCTTATTATATGAATAAGGATAAAATATCGTTATCTCATGCATCTTTAACATTATTGTTAAATACGGCTTTATTTAAAATAGTATTGTTAATTTTATCAGTTATTTCCATTATTGTTTGTCATGACTTTGTATTTAGTCATCCAATAATAATTGTTTTGTATTTTATTGGATTTGCGATTAATATATTCTTAATATTATTATGCTTTATGACTGCATTTAAGAGAAAATGGGTTGAAAGTGCTGGGAAAAAGCTTATTTTATTATTAAATAAAATGCATATAGTAAAAAAACCTGTTTCATCTATTCGACTATTTAGGGAAAAAATGGATGAATATGAAGAAGGGGCTAAGCTTATTAAGCAAAATCCTAAGCAGTTTGCAATAGCACTATTCGACAATTTCGTTCAAAGAATAGCATTATTTTCAGTTGGATTTTTTGTATATATATCATTTTTTAAAGCATATCCTCAAATCAAGGGGTTTAATTATTTTGAGTTACTTGCAATACAAGTTTTAGTATCACTATGTGTTGATTCTCTACCACTTCCCGGTGGCGTAGGAATTTCTGAGGTTTTATATTTGTTACTACTTGGTAGTATCTATCAACAAAATGGGGTAGATATTTTAGGAAGTGCTATGATTCTTACTAGAGTTGTGAGCTTCTATGTTCCATTAATTATTACTGGTATTATGGTAGTATTAAAGCAAATAATGGTTATTAGGATGTCGAAAAGGAGTTAGTTATTATGGTTGGTTATTTTAATTATACAGTTTGGTTAACATATATTGCTCTATTCAGTGGTTCTGTTGGAATTTTCTTTTCTTGTACAGGAAATCCATTGGTAGGTATTATATGCTTAAGTATAAGTGGAATTTTAGATTTGTTTGATGGTAAGGTTGCAAAGACTAAGAAGAATCGTACAGATGATGAGAAAAAATATGGAATAGAGATTGATTCCTTAACCGATTTAGTTTGCTTTGGCGTTCTACCTTGCTGTATTGGTTATGCATTTGGTATGACTCATTTGGCATATTGTTTAGTGTTTGGATTATTTATTTGTTGTGGTATGATTAGACTTGCATATTACAATGTTCTAGAAGGTCATCGTCAAGAAGATGGTGGTAAGCCAGGATTCTTAGGAGTACCTATTACAACATCTTCAATGACTGCACCACTAATATTTATAATTTGTAAACTTATTCCATCAGGACAACAATTTGTATTTGCTGGATATCTTATTGTTTTAGGCTTATTATATGTATTAAAGATTAGATTACCAAAGCCTAACGTTAAGGCAGCTATAATATTAAGTATTGTATTAGTAATAATTTATACTACTGGGGTTGTTTGGGTATGTCTAAAGTAACTATAATAAAAGACCGAAAGGGAAATGTATATAAAAATAAAGTGTTGCTTAGTCAACGCTTTTTATATCATACATTTTTGGGTAGATTTATTTTAAAGCAATTAGTTAAGCCAAGCTTTTCAATTAAGATTGGTAACAAAATGGATAGTAAAAAATCTTTAAAAAAAGTTCATTCATTTGCCAAAAAGAATAAGATTAATCTAGATGATTATATTCTAGATAATATTACGTGCTTTAATGATTTTTTTAGCAGAAAAATAAAACCAGGTAAAAGAAAAATCGATTATAATCCGATATCTTTAATTTCACCATGTGATTCAAAGCTTACAGTATATAAGATTACACCAGAACTAATATTTTCAGTAAAAAATTCCTTATATAGTATTGAAGAGCTTGTGCATAATAAAAGTATTGCTAAGGAATATGAGGATGGATATTGCCTTGTATTTAGATTATGTGTAGATGATTATCATCGTTATTGCTATATTGATGATGGTAGTAAGGAAAAGAATGTATTAATTCCGGGTGTATTACATACTGTTAATCCAATTGCTTTTGATAAGTATAAGGTATTTTTAGAAAATCAAAGAGAATATACCATCCTTCATACAAAGAACTTTGGTGATGTAGTTCAAATAGAGGTTGGAGCTTTAATGGTAGGTAAAATTGATAACTATCATCAAAAGTATAACTTTAAGCGTGCCGAAGAAAAAGGTAAATTTTTATATGGCGGGTCAACAATAGTTTTACTTATGAACAGAAATATTGAAATTGATGAAGATATTTTAAATAATAGTAATAATAATATTGAAACCATTGTAAAATATGGTGAAAAGATAGGCTCTTTAAAATATGAAAAGTAAATTTATTGAATCTAGGTTCTATAAGTTTTCTGTTCGTTTTAATTTGATATATCTTTTAATACCAATTCTTGTTTATGTTGTAATGGGATTTTGCTATATACTAGCTACAAAAATAAATAATGAAGGGATTGTACTTACATTTAAAATAGATAGCTATATTCCATTTGTAAAATATTTTTCTTTGCCATATATGACATATTATTTTGTACCCATTATTCTTTTATGGGCTGTGTCATTTAAAAGTAAAAGGCTATATTATATATTCTTAGTAGCACTTTGTATTAATAATTTTTCATGCTACATATTTTATTGCTTTTACAATGTTAAGGTAATTAGAGAAAGTAGTGTTAATTTAAATATGAAGCTAAGTGATATTAATTCATTTGATGGTATTTTTGATTATTTAGTTTCTTTTATTTATAATAGAGATCTAGCTGCACTGAATTCTTTACCATCGATTCATGCAAGTACAGGTCTTTTAATGATATTGATGTGTATACCTAATAAAGTTTGTAAATTAAAGCTTGGATTAATCATATTTGGAATTGTTAGCGGAATTGGATGTATATTATCAACAGTATTTATTAAGCAGCATAATTTAATTGATATTGCATTTGGAATATTGTGGATGACGATAATATATGCAACAATTATTTTCGTAAGTAAAAAAATTAAAACTAGTTCAGTTGCGAACTAGTTTTGTTTGTTTTAAAACGGATTTTCTGTTCTTTCTTTTTCATTTTGGGCAATTTCTTGATTTTTGCCAATTAAGAATAGAATTCTTTTTGCTATTGTTATATATGCATTTGCAGTTGCAGCTAAGCTTACTGCAATATCTGTTAATTGCTCTTCATCATTCATAGAAACATTTTTTAAAGCTTGCTTTGCTTGTTGACAAGCCTCTTCGGTTTTATTTCCATAAATCTTCTTAAAGCTATTGAAAGCCTCACTATTATTACCATCCTTGTATTTTATATCAAGAATCTGTTTGATTTCATTAATAGTCAAGACTTGCTTAAGCGCGTATGTTTCCTCAAGAAGGGCAAGATGCTCCTTAGAATATTTTTTTGAGATTGGCGCAGAAATCACTTGTCCCTTTACATAGTTGTTAATCATAGAAGAAGTAATTTGTTTATCTTGTGAGCTAGTACTAAAAATAGCTAGGCTTCTATCTAGGTATGTAATTACTTGTTCCATATATAAGTCAATATCTGGAAAACGTTCATAATCTGGGAAACGATAATTCTGAAGTTCGTTTAACCATTTTGATAAAATGTCATTAATATTTAGCATTAGAAAACACCTCTTTTAATGTTTATATTCTAACACAAAATTACAAATAATACAATAATTTTTTATTGTAAATTGTTGACAAGGAAACAAATAAGAAGTAAACTAGTATTGTAAACTAGATGCGAGGTGAACATAATGAAGTCGATGAAAAAAATAATGATTTGGGGGTCTAATTTATTCCTTGGTGCACTTTTTGATTTAAAAAAAGGATATGTTTATACTTCGGATAATTGTTCTTTCAAGCTTAGCTCTAAGTTTATTGTCGATAATTTTTCAATGAAATCTTTATCATCAAAGAAAGCCCTTAATATGTTATTAAAAGCGTTAAGATTAGACAGTAATTATGATTCAGCGATTATCGAACTTGGAACAGTAGATATGATTAATATTTTAAATGAAGAAGAACTATTAGATGATTTTAGGAATAATTTAAGTCAAATTATAACATCCTTGAAATATTGTGGAATAAAAGTCTATTTAGTTACACTTTGTCCAATTGAACCATTAAAGTATCAATTTAAGAACAATATTAAAGCATGTACAAATGATATTATCTTAATTCATAAAAGAATAAATAGAGCAATTAAAGAATTGGCAGTATTGTATGGTGTTGAAGTAATTGATGACAATAAAACTATTTCCAAAAACAAATATGCCTATTTATCAGAAGATGGAGATAGTATTAATGCTTATGGCCACAGCTTAATTGAAGCAATGGTTTCAAGAAAAATAGTTTAATAATAAAATTATCACCTGGTGCATATGATTTAACAGGTGATTTTTATTATGTCAAAAGATTCAAAGCCACTTTTATTTATAGATACAGTATCACAAATGAAAGAATCAAAAGATATTTTAAGAGCAAATAAGGTGTATTTAAATAGATTAGATGATATAAAAGCGATGCTGTATTACAAGATAGATATTCTAATTGAGGTTAAAATGAAAAACACCTTGATAGAAGGTGTAGTAAAATCAGTTGATGAATCTGGTTTAAAACTGATTGTAAATAATCAAGAAAAGACTATTAGCTTAAATGAAATAGATAATATTAATATATTAAGACTATAACGAGTTTAAGTTACAAGGAGTTGTAGATATTGGTTCAAAGCATTGAATATAACAAATACATTCACCATCAATTGTTAATGTATAAGGGGTTGCGCTTAAAGTCTCATTTTCTAATGACAATAGTCTTAAGGTTATGTATCTGTCGCATCTAATAGCTTCAACCTTAAAATAAGATGTACTATTTGTTGTCGCACCTATATTTCCGGTTAAAACACCACCACAGCGCAAACCTATTAGTAATGGAATTGTGTTGTTTGAGAATGTAATTAATGAATTTTGACATGTAACACATTCTTGTTGTTCAGAGATTACCGCTTCCTTTTGCATTTTGTCTATTTTCTTCAAAGTTTCAATAATATATGAGCATTCATTGCATGGATTTTTTTGAATTTCCACTTAATTCACCTCCTATTATAATTTATGTATAAAAAAATAAATATAATAATAAATATATCCCACTAAATTAAATAATCATCAATTAAATTTTTTTGGGTTATTGATTAAATTATTATAATTCACTATAATATATATAGAAATATATATGAGGTGATTTTCGTGTACTTAATTAGTGGTACTAATTTAGGTTTGATAATTGGTGGAGCAGTGCTATTAGTTATTTTACTAGTAGTTTGTGCTTTTATCATGGTAAAGAAAAAAACAAAAGGAATTAAGATAGACGATGATTTTATGAACCAATTAATATCGTCACTTGGTGGTAGCGATAATATAAAAAGCTATTCTGTTGAAAATTCAAGGGTTAAATTTGAACTTAGTGATGTTAATTTAGCAAATTTTGATTCCTTAAAGGAATTATCTACAAAGGGAGTATTTGTTACTAATAATAATGTTAAAACACTATTTAAATATGAATCTAACCAAATTGTTGCAAATCTCAATAGAATTATTAAGTAGGGGGAATTAAATAATGGAAAAGACATTTTTAATTACTGCAGAAGCGGGAATACATGCTCGCCCTGCAACTAATTTAGTTGGCGAAGCAAATCGATTTAATAGTACTTTATTTGTTAAGCTTGGAGACAGAGAGGTAAACCTTAAGTCTATAATGGGTGTTATGTCTTTAGGTATAAATAATGGTAGTATCGTTAAAGTTACTGCAAATGGTGATGATCAAGAAGAAGCTCTTGAGGCAATTTCAAGTATTATTTATCAATTAAAGCTAGGAAAAGAATATTAATTTGGTGATTAGGCATTCGGTTTTGAGTGCCTAATATTATTACGTATTAAGAAGAATTAATAAAATATACTTAAAATAGGAGAAATATATGAATTTTGATAAGGATGAATTTTTAAAAAGAGCATATGAATATAAAAATGATTGGATTAATACTACAAAGAAGCTTGTTTCGTTTAATTCAGTTTTAGAAGAATATGATGAAAATAGTGATACGCCTTTTGGACAAGGTAACAAGGATGCACTTGATTGGATATTAGATTTTGCAAAGAAGGATGGCTTTGAAACATATAATTGTGATAACTATGCAGGACATATTGCGTGGGGTGAGGGAGAGGATTTAGGTATTCTTGCCCATTTAGATGTTGTACCTGCAGTTGGTAATTGGACACATGATCCATTTGATGCTACCTTAGTAGAAAATGATACAAAGCTTGTTGGTCGTGGTGTAAATGATGATAAGGGGCCACTTGTAGCTTCATATTATGCAATGAAAATATTAAGAGACATGAAAGTTAAGCCTAACAAAAGAGTATTATTAATTATGGGCTGTGATGAAGAGTCAGGTTCTCGTTGCTTGAAACATTATTTTAGTAAAAATCCAATGCCTAAAATTGGATTTTCTCCAGATGCTTGTTTCCCATTAATTAATGGGGAAAAGGTTGGTGTACACTATTTTGTAAAGGGAAAAATTAAAACTCATGTAAAGAAGATGTATGCGGGAGAAAGAATGAATATTGTACCTGATTTAGCATATATGGAGTTAGATGTTGATTTAAAGAATGAATATCTTGAATTCTTAAGAACGAATGGCTATGAAGGAAAAATAGAAAATGATCAATATGTTGCATACGGTGTTTCTGCTCATGCAATGTCTCCTGATAAGGGTAAGAATGCCGCATTTGTTCTATTTGAGTTTGTGAATCAATATGCTAAGGATGAATTATCTAGTTTTATGGTAGATTATTTAGTTAATGATCCATTTGGTAATAAGTTAAAAATAAATGTACACCATGATGAAATGAAGGACTTAACTCAAAATATTGGAATGATTAGAGTAGATAATGGTGAGGTTATGGTTGGAGTTGATTGTCGTGTCCCAGTTGAAAATCATGAGCCTTTGATGCAACAAATGCTTGATGAAGCATTAGCAGGAACAAGTCTTAGTGCTGAAGTCCATAAGGGTGGGGTTTTACACTATGTACCAAAAAATTCAGAATTAGTTCAAACTCTGTTAAGCTCTTACCGTGATATTACTGGTGATACTACATCTGATGCATATACTATCGGTGGTGGTACTTATGCTAAATTTATCGATAATGCAGTTGCATTTGGTCCACAATTTATCGGAAGAGAAGATGTTGATCATCAGGTTGATGAATATGTATATGTAGAAGATTATGTAAAGGTTATGGCAATTTATGCAGATGCCATTTATAAGTTGGTAAAATAATGAGACTAAGAAAAGTTAAAAACGCATTTGAAGATTTATCTAAAGATACAAAATATTTTATAATTAACCCTAAAGATTATAAAGGAAAATGGTCTAATGAGGTATTTCATAACGACAATCCTATTCATATCGAAATTGGCTGTGGGAAAGGTCAGTTTATGATGAACTGGGCAAAAACTATGCCTGATGTAAATTTTATTGCTATTGAAAAGTACGATAGTGTATTAATCAGAACTCTGGAAAAGGTTAGCAAGGAAGATATTCCTAATTTAAAGCTTGTGCTTCTTGATGCATTAATGCTTGAGGAGGTATTTTCTAGTGATGAGGTTACTACAATTTATTTAAATTTCTCTGATCCTTGGCCTAAGAGTAGGCACGCAAAGAGAAGATTAACCTCATATGTATATCTAAATATCTATAATAATATTTTGAAAAATGAAGGAGTTATAATTCAAAAGACAGATAATAGAGGATTATTTGAATCATCGCTAGAATCATTTAGTCAAAATGATTGGTATTTATCGAACATTTCACTAGATTTACATAAGACAGATATATTCAATATTACCACAGAGTATGAAGATAAGTGGTCGCCAAAAGGACCAATATATAGACTTGAGGCTAGAAAATTTAAGACAGAAAATAAGAAAATCGAAGCTTAAAATTACGGCTTCGATTTTATATATATTGTTGGATATAATTAACTAAGAAGTAGTAGGAAACGCATACTCCTACAACAAGTGGAAGTGATAGTAAAAATTTTATTCCAGTTGTTGATTCCATTAGGCTATCCTCTATTTTTCTTTTTTCTACTACAACTGCATTCTTATTTTCATTTAAATAAAAATAATTAAAATATGGATTTTCATAAAATAACCATACAAAATAATAGACTATATTTACTAATGGAAGAGCAGATATAATGATAATTTTAATAATATGAATATATGTTTTAAAGCATAATATTATAAAATAAAGAGCAGTTGGAATAAAGATTAGAATAGATAATATAAAACTTATTTTTTGGGAATTATAATTGATAATATCAGTAAACCTAAGGTGCAATAGATCGTCTTTTAATTCATAATAAAAATCACCATTTTGTTGCA